>JAIRYX010000348.1 GCA_031267635.1 Planctomycetaceae bacterium | reverse complement strand
CATTGCAACTCCTATAAACAACAATACCCCAATCAATAATCTCAATAAAAAAATGCGCGTTACAATTGCAGCACTCGCAAACTAAATGGAAAAAAAATGGGTTAGAGAAAAGGTCTAATGGAGATTCCTGCTGGATCTGTTCCACCTCCAATACTTGAAGTTCCACCAAGGGTTCCATCATGACCTTATATTAATGAAGCTACAACTCCAAGTTGTGACATGGGAGCTTGATTGATTTTTTGTAACATATCAATCCACTAGTATCTATACACTAATTGTATTTGTGGAAAGAAATAATGTTATAATATTCGACATATAAACCATTATTTCCACAAATACAATCATGTTTGGGTACTAGGTGAATAGTTACGATTTTGGTACTTTTCACAGGGAAAATCTCTACACTGTTATTTCATTTATGCACTATTCTCAAAGCGGAGGTTTGGAGGCTCCAATCAATAAACAGTTTAGTGAAAACGAGAAAAAAACTGATCTCAAACCGAAAAATCGGCTCTTCGGCAATTAAAATTGGCTATTTGGTAACCACATGGCTTTGTTCGAGTCCGATTTAGGCACGGATTGTGGTCGCGTCTCTTTTGGCGTTCGCGAATGATTACAAAAAATCTTATTTTGCGTTTTCCTGCTTTTGCCCTAGCTCCTCCAGCAACCGTTCCGTGTGATAAATGGAACGCAAGCCCTCGATAATCGCGGCGAAACAAACCGACACGGCGCGGATATTAAGTGTCGTCATAGACAAAATTCCGCGCGTGAGCCAAGTGCTTGCGTGTCCAGCTTCTGGAATTTTTAAAGTATAATTGCCGTGAAGGAGTAAAACCGCGTGAACGATTACTAAATCATTTACGGTCAACATTGCGAGCGGTTATATTTTTCAATTGAATATTTTTAAATTCGATTTTCATCGGCGGGCCTGGGTGCATTTGTAAGGCGATAATTCCTGATGTTGCCGCTTCAGTCGCGTGATGGTCATTCACCTGACACATCTTTTTTCCGTTGATTAAAAGCGTAATGTCATGTCCATCCGCGATGATTTCATAATCATTCCAGTCGCCGGGTTTATAGATTTTTATCAACTCCGCAGGATCAGCAAACTGTTTGAAATGCGTTGTGCCGTCCGCATCAATTGTGCCTTCAAATCCGCGTTTGACAACGGCGGCTCGTTTGTGATGAAACAAACAGCCCGTCCATTGTCCGCTTGCGTCCACGTCGGCTTGATAACCATACGTGTCCCAGTTCGGACGCTTTTCACTCCGAAACTGAATGCCGGAATTGCCGTTTCCCTGCAAGCGGAACGACAATTTAAGATGAAAATTATCCGGTTCGCCGCCCTTCCAATACAGGTAATGTGCCTGCTTGCACGGTTTGTCCGGCGTGCTTTCCGCGACAATGTTGCCGTTTTCTACACTCCAACCATCGGGAACGCCTTCCCAACCGGTCAAATCCGTTCCGTTGAAAATCGACTTGAAGCCGTCGTCCGCTGATTTCTCAGTCGATTTGTCGTCGGCAAATAACGGAACAATGCATAAACAAGCAACAATCAAAGTTGAAATTGTTTTCATTGTTATTCTCATTTCTAAAAAAATTGGTTTTTAGTTTTCAAAAAGTGTGATTCATACTCCACGAAAGCCGCGAAATTCCATGATAACATATTTTCGTATTTTTTTCGCGTTGTTTCGTGGAGCGTAAAATTATTCTATTATCACGGAAGTCCTTGTGCTTCTCCGCCGCCGGGAGATCCTAACGCGCCCCAAACTCCAAATGGACTCGGTCCCGTTGCAACGGCAAGTTTTGGCGTACCGTCTGTGTTATTCAAATCGCAATTGATTGTATCGGAAATAAATTGCACGGAACCGTCCATCATCCCGACATTCACTCCGCTGGTGTGATTACTGGCAGGCGGTAAAACTCCCCAATCGTTCCTGTTAGAACCATATTGACAAAGCGGCGAATTCGGCGGCGTCAACGTTGTGAAACCATTCGCGTCCGACCATCCCATTGTCACCATGATTCCACGAAAACTGGACGTCTGATTTGCGGCGGGGAAACGTTTCGGATCGCCGCCTTCGCGCGGAAGCGTCAAACAATTTGCGGGAAGCCCGTGTGCCGTTCCTCCCCAAATCGCGTTGTGCATAGCGACGCTCGCTCCCACTTCTTGTCCCTGATATTGCGAGGGAGAACGGCATTCACTGATTCCCACCGTGTTACTGGAACCATCAACGCACGAACCAAATGTTTTTGCGTCATCTCGATAAAACATCCCGCGAACATAACTTTGCTGATGTTGCGCTGTACCTCGCGCGGAACCTTGCGTCCAAAGTCCGTCGCCTAAACTGTAAACATAATTATTCGGCGGAACAAGGCGATCTCCGTAAGCCGAATCGCCCGGACTTGTTTTGCCCGTGTTTCCATTGGAAGCGCAAATGAACGTCGAAAGCGCATCCGATTGAGACACTTCTAATACGTTCCAAGGTGCGCCGCCGCTTGTGCCGGTCATGCCGCTTCGAGCTTGTATCGCTTCATAAAGCGAGTTCATTTCGAGATACGGCATTAGATGGACTGACGCGCTGACCGTAGCGTCCGCAAAACGTCCGCCGAAATTGTCGCTTCCGGGTGGAAACGCATTGCGTGCGTCGTGATGATTGTGCAACGCCAAACTGATTTGTTTAACTTTGTTGCTACACTGCATTCTTCGTGCCGCTTCGCGCGCGGCTTGAACCGCCGGAAGCAACAAGGCAATCAAAATACCGATAATGGCAATGACTACCAGTAGTTCAACAAGGGTAAATGCAAGAGTTAAAGTGTCCACCCCCCCCCCGTTGTCCATTTTAACATTATTTTATCATGTTTTTTAGCTTTCGTCATACTTTACCTCATGAGTTGAAAAGTTGATTAAAATAGGTTAAATCTCATTGTATTTTATTGTATTTATTATTTGTAATATCTATTTTCTATAACACAAAGCAATAATACAATCTTTTTTTACGTTCCCGGTCTTTTAAGTTGTTCTTTTACAGCTTTTCCTAAATCAAACGGCGAAAAACTGTTTTGTCCTTTCTTGACTTCAATTTCCAAAGGCGTTTTATCGGGCAGTGTATATTGAGTTTCCACAAGGTTGTAATGAACCATTGGTTTGGTTGTTTTATTAGGATCCATTGAAGGGAGTTCGCCGTCCGAATAAAATTTATCGACGCAAATTTTATATTTCCCTGCTGGAATTCCGTTATACTTTCCGTGTGTTACTAACTTTGCACGACCATTTGTATCGGTACTTCCGCCTGAAAACCAAGTACAAGGAAATTGCGGCAGTAATCGAATTGACGCTTCCGTAAGCGGCTTTCCCTCTTGCTGAAATGTTAGCGTGACCGGATACAATTGCGGCATTCCTTCCGGTTTCGGCTCTGCACAGCCGACAGAAAATAACAGACATAAAACGACAGTTACACCTGTCAACAAAATTTTTCTCGTTTTCATAATCGTTTGTTGCTGGACTTTTACACGAAATACAATTAACATAAACTAATTATAACAAAACCTATTGTGCTATAATAGTATTTATTAAGCAAAATTTTGTATTTTTTCTGCATGACGGGAGAAGATTTTATGTTACCGCAGCAAATTCAAGAATATTTTCTGGCAAACATTGGTTCATTGTATGGTTTTTTAAGTTTTTTTGAATATGATTCCGATGTGTATTTTTTCATCAAAGACTGCGAAGGAAAATTCATTTGGATGAATTCCTCGTTACGCGCATTTCTTCACATTCCTAATCCCAATGATTGTGTCGGTAAAAACGACGCGGATTATTTTACGCCGGTGATGACTTTTCGTTATCTTGAAGAAGACCGAAAAGTGATACAAACTCGCCAGCCGATCTTAAATCAACCTTGGATTGTTGAAAATAAACAAAAAGAACACCATTGGTATCTTTCCAGTAAATTTCCGCTTGAGGGCAAAGACGGCAGTATTATCGGCGTTTCAGGAGTTATGCGGGATTATTTGAAAGCCACAGAAACTTACAAACCGCTCTTTGAAATGCAAAAAGTCGTTCAATATATTTTTGAGCATTTCGCGGAAAAAATCAGCGTGAAAGATCTTGCGTCCATGACATATTTATCGGTCAGTCAATTTGAACGCCGTTTTTTCCAAAATTTCAAACGCACGCCGCGCGGATTCATTCTTCGCGTGCGGCTCGACAGCGCAATGCGTCTTCTTGCGGAGAGCGATTTGTCTATCACGCAAATTGCCGTGCATACCGGTTTTTATGATAGCAGCTTCTTCACGCGGCAGTTCAAAAAAGCCATTGGACTCAAACCACTCGAATTTCGTAAACGTTATACTGCTGATAGAGGATAAAGGTTTATCCGACCAGTTCAGACCTTATGTTATGTCGTGTCAGGGTTTTAAGTTTGAAAAATTCCTGATGATTTCGTTTTTGAGGAACAATATTTGAAACCGCAATAGAAAACGATGGCGTCAGTGACCCAAGCCAAATAAATCCGCACTAGGCAACTGAATAGTTACTGCTTTATCGGAAAAGATTCCTATTGCCGCCTTTATTTTTCAACGGTCACATTTGTTGAAAATGAGATTTTTAGGAGTTCCCAATGGTAAAATCTTTCGGATAACCAGTCAATGGAGACGTCTTTATTATGTTGGTTGGAAGGCAGCGTTGCCGCCGAGTAGAAAATAGAAATAAAAGGATTTGTTCAATTTACTATTTTTCCAGCAAATATCACAGCAGACTATTAAATATCACGGCGACGCCGTGATATTTGCTGGAAAAATAGTAAAAAACATTGAAATTTCTCATTGGCATAGGAATTGCTTTTAAGGATGAGCAATACGATTTGCGATAAAATGATGGTCAAGCAAATCGCGAACTCAAACAAAAAATTTAATGAAAGGACACATTATGCGCAACGCAACGCAACGCAACGCAACGCAACGCAACGCAACGCAACGCAACGCAACGCAACGCAACGCAACGCAACGCAACGCAACGCAACGCAACGCAACGCAACGCTCCAAACTATCGCTTCATTGCTAGGATTCACGCTTGTTGAA
>JAIRYX010000295.1 GCA_031267635.1 Planctomycetaceae bacterium | reverse complement strand
TTCAAATATTGTCTCCCCAAAAAACGAAATAATCAGGAATTAGCGCAATGTCTTTTTGTTGTGAAGTGAATACTTTGGCTTATCCGCGAGCGGCTGTTTTTGCGTTTTGTTTAGCGGTGCTCTGTTATTCCAACTCAAAACGCCGATTTAACGGAACATAAGATTCATCGAAACGGACAAACTGCAAAGGTTCTTCGGGATTGCGTTTGTCGATGCAAATAGCAATCATGCCAACCAACTCATCAACTACATCACTTGCGAAATGACCACAGGACATCTCGAAGGATTCAACAATAAAATCAAAACCATGAAACGACAAGCATACGGTTTCAGAGACCTCGAATTTTTCAAACCTAAAATATGAGCACTACATAACGCAAGGTACGAAATTGTCGGATGAACCGAAAAGACGGTATGTATTTGTTATACTTTCCACGGTAAGAAATTGCCATTTATTCGTTGCTGATCTCCTAATTATTCAAGGAGTTTACAGAAAAATAAAAGTGCAATTTCTCGCCATGAAAAGGTATAAAACGTCAATTAAATGACGTGGAAATGGTCGTCACGAAGGAATTTCGGGCAATTCCCAACCTTTGCGGCGCGGACGGGAAAGCATTTCGTTTCCTTTGTCGTTGCCAATGAATTTTTCGTTGGCGGGATCCCAGCCGATTTTTTCGCCAACCGGAGCGGTTGTACGAACGATATTTACCAACTCGCAGAACGAAGTCGCACGTTGTCCAATTTCAATATCTGCATTCGCGCGTTTGCCGGTCTTAATGCACTCAATAAAGTTTTCCACGTGATAGACCGTTTCGCTTCGCGTATTCTTGTGCTCGCTCATTCCTTCTGCCGCAAATTCTTTCGGATTGGAACTGATTTTGTGCCGGTTGATTTCAATCTTGCCTTTTTCACCGACAACAATACAACCCAAACCAGGTCCCCAATCGCCGTCAAGATGCAGCTTAATGGCGATACCGTCTTTCGTCCACATCGTCATTTTCGCACGCGGTCCCGTGACATTCGCCATGCCGTAGTATGCCGCACCGGTTTCTTCGTCCGTCGGGCGGCGGGTTTGGAATTTGCCGCTGTCTTGAATCGTGCTTGGTTCTTCGAGCAAAATCTCTGTCGGTCCCGTATCGTTCATTCCAATTGCCATACAGATCTGGTCGTAAGAATGCGTTCCCCAACCGCTCACACCGAAACACAAGCCGCCGGCGTCGTAATCCCACCAGTTTGACCACTGATGAAACAACGCCCGATGAAATGGTCGATGTTTCGATTGATTGAGCCATGCGTCCCACGACTCATCGGTTAAACCGTCAACGTATGCTTCCGCCGTTTTATGGGCTTCATCGTCCCATTGATTAGGACCAACAAAATTTGGCGCAAGAATTTCTTTGATTTTACCGATTCGTCCGTTTTGAACTTGTTCGCAAGCCCATTGGCAAAGCGGCAATGATCGTTGCTGCGAACCGCATTGAGTGACGCGGTTATATTTGCGAGCCAAGTTCACAAGATGACGTCCTTCGGCGATCGTTAGCACAATCGGTTTTTCAATGTAAGTATGACAGCCCATCACTAATGAATGAGCGACGACCCAAGCGCGTTGATGTGTTGTCGTTTCGCAAAACACAGCGTCAGGTTTGGCGGTTTCAATCATTTTGCGGAAGTCGGTAAAACCTTGTTCCGGCGTGAAATCTTTATACCGATTCATAAAACGATCAATGCGCGGTTGCAAAATATCACTGACTGCAACGACTTTCGCTCCTTTGGCGGCTTTAATGTCGCTCGGATAAATTCCGGTACAGCGTCCGCCAAGACCGATAAGACCAATATTGACGGTCTCATTCGCTCCCGGCTCATCCGGCGAACCGAGTACGGAACGCGGAATAACAAGCGGCGCGGCAACAGCCGTAGCTGAAACTGCTAAAAATTGACGGCGGGTTGTTTTGTTCATAAAAACTCCTTAAAAGTTAAAGGTTAAAAGAAACGTTAGGGTGAAAAATAATACCGGTAAAAACAAACAGCTTTTCATCCGGCAAATCCAGTGGCGTTATACTTCTCACGGCGAGAAATTGCACTTTTATTTCGTCAATATCAGTAACAAATAAATGGCAATTTCGTACCGTGGAATATAATATAACTTAAGAGAGCTTCTAAAGACCTTTCCCTAATATCAGCAAGTCCTTATTTTTCAGTGGGGTTTTTAGAAGCACTCTTAAAGCTGGCATTCCGAAACCAGTATAGGCGGTTAGTTTTTTCGATTTGTCAAACGTAATCAATCACGATGTATATTATAACAAAACATGTTGTGCAGTGATAGTATTTATTGAGCAAAATTTTGTATTTTTTCTGCATTATTATTCAATTTCATCTTTCCCTATTATTCGTTTTGTGTAAGAATTATCTATATCTTACGGCGAGAAATTACACTCTTATTTCGTCTATAATCATGTCAATAACTGACGGTAGAAATTCGTGTCTGATTCAAAAGGAAATTCCGTGAAAAACCGAATTTTCAAGGGTGAGGAATACGAATTTCAAAGAAGAAAGTCCGCTCGAATGGTGCGAGCGTGCCACCGTCGAATAAATGGATGCTTCAACCCCCGCACCGCCGGTTGCATGTTGTAATGTCTTTGGACTATCATTGGAATTTTAAAAAAGAGAAAATATTTATCAAATTAAGGGGAATAGTTAAGTTTGTAAAAGTTTACTATTTTTTCAGGAATGTGTTAAATATTTTACATTATTTTCATGTAAAAGTTTTATCAGCCGTTGACACATCCAACGATATATTGATAATATTTCATAATTGACGTGTAATTTTTTGACGAAGTGTTAAATATGAAAAAGTACGGTTCTTTAATTATTGGTATCGTTTTTACGTTGATGGCGTCTCTTTGTGCCGTCTTTGCGGTGTATGAACGTCCAGTGCCGTCACGATTTCTCATAATTGATCAATCGCAACAAGACATCGGTACTCTTCGTCAAAAAGTTACGAAAGATATTGTTTATCATCTGACAAATACATCTTCTCATATAATTGAACTTGGAAATGTCAATACGAGTTGCGGTTGTACTCAATGGAATTTGTCAACGAAAACGCTAAAACCGAAAGAAACTTCTATTCTTACGCTGACGGTGGACACATTAAGCGCACGGGGAACATTAGGAGCATCCGCTATTGTCTATTATGAAATCCCTGAAATAAAATATTCTTCGGCAATAATGGCGGAATTTATCGTGCATATTGTGCCGGACTACGAGATTACTCCTGCAAATTTTGTTTTTTCATCGGAAAAAGAAAAAACGCAAATTTTGACATTAACGTCCACACAAGAAGAATTAGTAGAAATTAAAGAATATCAAGTAAGCCGTGATTATTTTGATTTTGAAATTCTTCCGTTTGATAAAGAGAAAAAAACGGCACAAATTCAAATCAAATTTCTTCCTGAAAAATGGGATGGAATTGACAAAGGTGCGCAATTGACGTTGGTGACAAGCAATTCACGAGAACCGAGTTATCGAGTACTTCTTCAAGTTGAACCGCAGCAGGAGAAAATGCCATGAAAAATATTATATTATTGGGGATTTTTTTCTTCATTATTTCTGATGGATTTTGTCAAGAAACTCCGTCACCAAATATTGCTCCCCCAACTGCGCAAGAACTTGCTAAAAAGATGATGGATTATCGAAAAGCGGTAAAAAGCGGCAAAGTTGTTGTTAAAGTAAAATGGTTGAAATCACAAGATCAGTATTACGAAAAAATCGAAGGAATTTTTCGATTTTATTTTGATGTTACCAGTATGAGAAAAGACACTATTTTAAAATTTTCAACAAGTAAAACTGTTTTACAATTTCTCAAAACTCCAACACATACATTTTGGCGTTCAGGTGGTGTTGATGAAAATGGTAAAGATTTTCCTAGTCAATATGTTGATGATAAAACAATGATTAATGATTTTAGACCGCTTCATACTCCCATGACTGTGGGTACATTTCCTGGAGGTATTTTTTCTTATGAAGATTTGGATTTAAATCATTCTGGATTATATCCTCCTGCAGGAAAAGATTTTCAAGTTGCTTATGACAAACTGGGGGATATAGACGCCTGGAAAGTGACATATCGTATTGTTATAGAAAACGGTGAATTTAAAAATACGTATTGGGTTGTCCCACAAATGGGATTTAGTCTTATCCGTTTTGATACTAATAAACTTTATTCCAATGGTGATACAGTTGTTATTCATTACGCATTAAAAGCTAAACAATATAATAGTGTTTGGTTTCCTATGGAAATGCATTATCAAGTCATAGAAAACGGTCAAATCACTCATGAAGAAGTCCAAACCATAGAAGAAGCTTTTTTTAATCAACTTATTGAAGACCAAGATTTTGCCCTTGAAGGGTTGGAAATTCCGCAAGGGACTGAAATCGTTGTCAATGGAAAATCTCTGAAGTATTGGAATGGTAAAAAACTTTCTGATTTTCCTTCCTATCCACTTCCTGAAAATGACAAAATAACAACGCAAAGGCGTTGGAAAATGTTTTTTATAGGCAATACAATTCTGTTATCGCTTATTGCGCTGAATTTTTATCGGCGCTATTTGCGGTTCAGAAATCAACAATAACGTTACTCTTTTAGTTAGAGGAGAATAAAAATGAAAACCAAAGTTTTTCTGGTTTCAACACTTGTGCTTCCATTTTTTTTGGTAGCAACCATACTTGTTTCACGAAATTTACTTGGTGGAGACGCATGTAATGGCACTGCTCCAAATGGGCAAGCAAAATCATGTACACTAATCCCAGGTACAGCAGGGTGTAGTCAATGGACTACGGGTTGTTCAGGTAGGGTAGGGGTTTATAGTATTGGAGGACTTACACCAGGGGCTGTGATCAGTGTAGCATCAAATGGGTGCGTGGCGGCTGTACCTGGAATCAGCCATTGTGTCATTACTAAAACCCTTTGTGGATATAATCACAAGTGTATAGATGGTAATCCTAATCAACCTTGTGGTAAAGGATCTCTAGTAATAGACCTTTTCTCTAACCCATTTTTGGTTTATTTTAGTAAATTGGTATTGTGTAATTTTTGTGAGGTGGCTATTATTGGTTTCGGATAGTGGTGTTTCGTTTTTTTACTTTTTCCG
>JAIRYX010000257.1 GCA_031267635.1 Planctomycetaceae bacterium | reverse complement strand
CACCGATTATTTTCGTCTATTAGTAAGAACTGGCGAGGTCGTCCCTTGGTGGACAGAGCAACGGTTGTGAACTTGATCAGCAACACAAAAACAGAAACGGGATTGAGCGTACGTTGCGTCGAAGATAACAAGCAATATAAAAAAGGAATGAAAGTCAGCGACAAAGAATTAGCTCACGTGAAAATCAAAAAACATGATTTTCACGGAGAATGGAACTATACGATTAAGAATGATATTTGATAGATTATTTGCGCACTGATCATTAGTAGCCAACAAAGCCCCCCCAAACGCGCCCTTATTTTTTAGATCATGGATTGTTACCCCAAAAAACGAAAAATAAGGGCGCATATTGGTGCAATTTGGGCTACTAAAAGAATTTTATAAATAAGGGCGACAATAGTAATATTTTCCAGTGAAACAGTAACTATTCAGTTGCCCAGTGCAAATTGATTTGGCTTGGGCAATTGACGCCATAGTTTTCTATTGCGGTTTCAAATATTGTCCCCCAAAAACGAAATAATCAAAAATTTTAACTTTTATAATAAGGTATGTAATACTCATTACACTTATAAAACTCGCTTTTCGCAAAGTAGAGAGAGAGATTGATCGAGATGATCTTCAAGACAATTAACGTATTTCTTTCCGTATGCTTTATTGTTGCATCCTCGTCTTTGGTCTTCCAGTGACTTGATTTTCTTTGGAAATCCGTCAAAATAGAGTATCAAATAAAAGACTTTTACAAAATATTATATATTTTCAAAGACAGCTTACGCCAAATCATTATGGGATTTACCGTACCGTTTCAATCGATTGATTCTTTTGAACTGAACAATAAAACTTATCATTATTCACGACTTACTGTGTTGGAAGAACAGGGGCTTGTGAAAATCGCGTCGTTGCCGTATTCGATTCGTGTTTTGTTGGAATCCGTGTTGCGGCATTGCGACGGGGTTGAAGTTACTGAAAATGATGTAAAAACGCTTGCCGCATGGTCGCAAACAAACAAAGAAACATCAATTCCGTTTAAGCCGTCGCGCGTGATTTTGCAAGATTTTACCGGCGTTCCGGCAGTCGTCGATCTGGCCGCAATGCGAGACGCGATGAAAAAAATCGGTGGGAATCCGAAAAAAATCAATCCGCTCATTCCAGTCGATTTGATCATTGATCACTCGATTCAAACCGACGATTTCGGACATTTCGGCGCAATGGCACACAATGTCGAACTTGAATTTGAACGAAACCGCGAACGTTATGCGCTTTTGCATTGGGCGCAAAAAGCGTTTGACAATTTCCGCATTATTCCGCCGTCGGTCGGCATTATTCATCAAGTTAATCTCGAATATCTCGCCGACGTGGTAACGACAAAAAAATGCGAAAAAACCGCTCGATTGTTCGTCTTTCCCGATGCCGTTGTCGGCACGGACAGTCATACGGTCATGATCAACGGACTCGGCGTTCTCGGCTGGGGCGTCGGCGGTATCGAAGCGGAAGCGGTCATGCTTGGGCAATCTTACACAATGCTCGTTCCACAAGTTATCGGGGTGCAATTATCCGGAAAACTTTCTGCAGTAACCACGGCAACCGATTTAGTGTTGACTGTGACGGAATTGCTTCGCAAAGAAGGAGTCGTCGGGAAATTTGTCGAGTATTTCGGCGACGGTGTGGCAAATATGCCGATTGCCGATCGTGCGGTGCTGGCGAATATGGCTCCTGAATACGGCGCGACGATGGGCTATTTTCCGGTAGATGAAAAAACACTGGAATATTTGCGTGAAACCGGACGCAATGAAGGACAGATTCAACTCGTGGAAAAATATTTGAAATTGCAATCGTTGTTTCGTGAAAACGACATGCCGATTCCCAATTATACGAAAATTCTTACGCTTGACCTTGCGTCCGTTCAACCGTCGTTGGCGGGACCGAAACGTCCGCAAGACCGTGTTTTGTTGAGTGACATGCAATCGACATTTCGCAACTCGCTGACAACTCCGATGGCGGCTCGCGGATTCGGACTTGCGGAAAATCAACTCGCGCAAACCAGTGAAATCGCGGTTTCGCAACCCGGTGCATGTTCCGCGTGCGAACCGCATTCGGTAAACGTAACTATCGGACACGGCTCTGTCGTGATTGCGTCGATCACAAGCTGCACGAACACGAGTAATCCGAGCTTGATGATTGCTGCCGGTCTTTTGGCGAAAAAAGCGGTAAAAAAAGGGCTGCAATCGAAATCGTGGGTGAAAACAAGCATCGCACCCGGCTCGCGCGTGGTTACGGATTATTTGCGAAAAGCGGAATTGGAAAAACCGTTGGAAACGCTCGGTTTTTACACCGCCGGTTACGGCTGCATGACGTGTATCGGCAACAGTGGCTCGCTACCGCAACCGGTTGCCGAGGCGATTACGAAAAACGACCTTGTTGCCGCCGCCGTATTGAGCGGAAACCGTAATTTTGAAGGTCGCGTCAATCCGCTTGTCAAAGCGAATTATCTTGCCAGTCCGCCGCTTGTTGTCGCGTATGCTATCGCTGGAACGGTGAATATTGATTTGACAACGGAACCGCTTGGAATCGGGTTCGACGGCAAGCCGGTTTATTTACGTGAGATTTTTCCGACCGACGCGGAAATTTCCGCCGTCACGAAACTTGCCGTTGATCCGGCGTTGTATAAAGCACGCTACGCGGATGTCGGTTCGGTTTGTCCCGAATGGAACGCAATTCCCGCGCAAACATCGGAACTTTTCGCGTGGGATGCAAACAGCACCTATATTCAAAATCCGCCGTTTCTCGACCGATTGACAACGCAATCCGCAGCATCGCAAATTGCGTCGCAAACATCGGCGATTCAATCGGCACGGTGTTTGATTGCACTTGGCGATTCGGTTACGACCGACCACATTTCGCCTGCCGGCTCGATTAAACCGGACAGTTCCGCCGGACATTATTTACAGGAATGCGGTGTCGTTCCGGCAGATTTCAATAGTTACGGTTCACGCCGTGGTAACGACCGCGTGATGACGCGCGGAACGTTTGCGAACATCCGCATCCGCAATCTTCTTGCACCCGGCACGGAAGGCGGCGTAACACGGCATTTCCCAGACGACCAAATCCTGCCGATATTCGACGCGGCGAGTCGATATCATGCGGAAAATGTGCCGTTAATTGTGCTTGCCGGAAATGAGTACGGAACCGGCAGTAGCCGCGATTGGGCGGCGAAAGGAACGATGCTTCTCGGAGTCCGAGCGGTGATTGCCGCAAGTTTTGAGCGGATTCATCGCGGCAATCTTGTTGGGATGGGCGTTTTGCCGCTACAATTTCAGCAGGACGTAACTTGGCAATCACTCGGTTTGACCGGCGAAGAAACATTTGATTTTGAGCCGATTCCCGTTGATGTTACTCCCGGTAGCGACATGACCGTCACAGCAACCAAACCGTCCGGTAAGAAAATCACATTTTCCGTCCGTGTCCGCATCGACACGCCTATTGAAGTCGTTTATTACATCAACGGCGGAATTTTGCCGGCAGTGATTCGAAAATTGTCAAAATGATGTTTTTTTCATTTGCATAGTAATGTTCCTCACACTTTAGTCAAATTTTAAAATACATTCCAACGACAATAATGCAGAACCCCAAGAAGATGGACATCAAGCCGAAAGTTTTCAAACCTTGATGAACAACCTTGCAACCATTTGCAAGAACGATTGTCAAACGGCAAAAGACCACGCTCTTGCCTTCAACACCACCGGCTACACCAACACCTTTCCAGGAAACACTCCTAAACCAATTAAAAATATCGCTGATAACCTAAACAACCCCCAATAACAACCACATAGGCAGTTTTAACCGGCTCAAATTTCTATAACGTGATATGCAACAAAGAGTTAGCGAAAATAGATTCTGAAACTTCGGCTTAATGAATTTGCAAAAGCTTAATTGGACAATTAAAGAATAGCCATAAACGATTACAATTGCTTTATTGACATTTGGGAGATTCTTGTACAAAACAAGTAGCCACAAAATTCATGGTACAACAGAATGTCAACGAAATCGTCAACAATCAAACAGAAACGAAAAATCAATTTTTTATATTAACTCATCGCATTTTTTGGAAATGGTTTATCTCACACTTGGAGTATTGCCCGCATTCGATACATCAATTTTTACTGGCAGCTCTTCCAAAGTGCATTTACGCATCTTTCACTTCATCGGCTTCGACCAACACCATTTGCGCGAGATCATGTCCGATAGCGATTCGCGTGTCGCCGACAGCAATGAGAAGCGGTTTAAAAATACTGCGTCCACCTTGCAAAATTTCAACTTTCGCACCGGCAGTGAGTCCCATGCCCATCAAACGACCTTGTAAATCATTCGACGTGTTCAAACCAATTACGGTGGCGCGTTCCGATGTTTGCAACGAATCCAGCACGCTGATTCGCGTTGATTTGACACTGGATACCGACGGTTTTTGTTCTTCATAAAGCCGTTTATTTTCAGCGGAGTTGATCATCGTTTTTATAAATCTATTCTATTAATTTTTCAATCTGTCAAAAATAAAGTCTTGAGCAATCATCAAGCTTTGTTACCATGAAAAGTCGACGAAGTTTCACGTAAAAGATTTGTAACGATTTGGTCGTTCAAACCACATAAATCCGTATTGGGCAACTGTATAGTTACAAATATTTTTTTATTTTTGTTATGTTATTCTTTGTGTTATCTTCGTGTTTCCTTGTAATTTCATTCATTGTAAAACATGCTTTAGAAGTTTCCTTGTCTTATCAATATGCTTTTCACACTTGAAAATTTTGTTTTTGTCAAAAAGGGACGTTAAAGGACAAGAGAGACATGGTGAACAATAAACACTGCCTCCAAAACCGAATTTTTAAGTGTGAGGAGTATACAATGAGCAGAACTGTTATTGAGCTGAAATTTCGGCTTCGCGTTGTTCCAATTTTTTTTCCATTTGTTCACGAACGTACACCACGAACCGGTCTACAATTTCCGGCGGCAAGGCATGTTCGAGACGGCAAGCTGTTCGTTCGGCTAAATCCGTCTCAATCTCCAGCACATCGCGCAAAAAATGAAAAAAAACAGTATGACGCTTAATGACAGATTCCGCATGTTTGAAACCATCGACCGTTAAATGCACTTCCTGATACGGCGAATAACTGATTAGTTTCATGTGATCAAGTTGACGTAACGCAATGGTCACTGTGGACTTGTGAACACCAAGACGCAACGAAATCAAGCCGGGCTTTACTCCGCCGCCTTGTTCGTGGGAGATATGGTAAATCGCCTCAAGGTAGTCTTCCATCGCTTCGCTTAATTGAGAATGTCTTCGGGCTGACATAGTATCCTTTTTTGAAACTTGTTTGAAATTTACAACTTTTATTTAATTATTTCCTCAAAAAATAAAATGTCAAGAGTTAAAGCCGCAAAACACGCAAAGTTCATCAAGAATTTTTTACTCCTGAATGGAAAATTTACAAATGAATTTTTCGGAATTGGCCAAAAGACTTTTTATCAAAGATGTGTTTTTAAAAAATTTAACGATTTTATTTACTAATAAGAAGAATATTTTACGTAAACTACGATAAATTATTTTATTTAGAGTATTTCGACAAAATATATAATGTATGATTTATTCATAGTACAAGCAAACGAGTAGAGGGTTTGTAAAATTCGTGTCTTCTACCCAAACTAATAAACTCTCTTACTCAAATTAAAATCGCCCCAATTTTCGATTTGGACAATAATACCATGAATGAAAAATTGACAAAAAAAGTACTTGTCATTGATGATGAACCGATGGTTATTGATGAATTAGTCGAATTTCTCGATAAAAACGGTTATTTATCCACGATTTGCCAAAATGCCGATGACGCATTAGCCGCAGCGCAAACAGACACATTTGATCTGATTATTTCGGACATCAATCTTGGTACGGCAAACGGATTAGAATTGTGTCAGCAGATTCACGAATTAGAAGCCGCAAACGAAACGCCGGTTATTTTCCTTTCTGGTGCGCAAATTCCCGATATTATTCGGAGAAGTCATTCGGCAGGCGGTGCTTATTATGTACGAAAACCATTTGATCCAGAAGTAATGATTGAGCTGATCGACAAAGCGATGTGGCTTCCAACACTTACCGCCAATCGCATCCGATTCCACGAAAACATTAGCCGTGAACCCGTGTTGTGCTAAATTTTGCGGCTAAATTTGTGTTTGGTTTGAGTGTAAAGTTTTGGAATTTTGGTTTTACACGTGCAGTTTTATTTATAATTATCGCGAATTATTATAAAAAAATCATTTTATTAGTTTCCGCCCCCTCTCGACAGAAAAATTTTTTCTTTTAGAATACTAAAATATTGATGCGGGGTAGAGCAGCCCGGTAGCTCGCGAGGCTCATAACCTCGAGGTCGTAGGTTCGAATCCTGCCCCCGCCATTTTCTATGTTGTCACCAGTTGCCTTGTTTTGTAATGTACCGCAAAACAAGGCAATTTTGTTTAATGGTGCAAAATTCTGCAATGTATTTCCGACGTGTTCAGCCCCCCAAAACGCCCCACCCCCATGCGACGGTTTTATCTCTTGTTTTCCCGATTCAAACGAGGATTGATTTTCAATATTCTTTTCAGAAACGCCCCCAGTAATTTCAGGCATCCCCTTGTTTTCCAGTGTTTGACTAGCGGCAATTTCATAATCGTTTATTTGAACACGTAAATTAATGTTCTTTTGCGGTTTCTGGTGAGTGTCAAATCCATTCACTTTCACAAATTACTCTAAACTATCAGACTGCTACCAAGCTACACAATTTCACTTGACCTTTTTCATATCAAGGGAAATTGAGGAACTTTGTGTAGCCAGCTCGCACGCTGTTTTATCAGCTCCGCCAAATGATAATGCAACCTCATTAACAAATACTTATATCGGAAGTTCCTTTTCAATCAAACAAGAGTTTCCACCGTAAGTCATTGATACTTTAGTATTTACGTCAATTTTTTGTTTTTGATTTATTGGCTACATTTTTTAGTTTTGTTTTGGTGTTTGGTTTGATTTTTGCAGGGAGGATTTCTGGGATTGGGATGTTGGCCAGCGTCAGGAGTTGTCCGATTTCTTTGCGAGGTTTGGGAACATAAAGGACAGGGATGTTGCCGTCGAGTTGAACTTCAACAGTACATAGCATGTCCAATAATTCAATTCCCTCCTCAACCGTCATGTCCAATGTGTTCCAATATTCCCGCAACTTTTGTATTAACAAGTACGATAACATCACAACGAAAACATGTCCGCATGTTCGATTTTTCTTTCGCACATAAATAAGTCGTAATTCCAATTGACTAGTC
>JAIRYX010000220.1 GCA_031267635.1 Planctomycetaceae bacterium | reverse complement strand
GTATAAGCTCGACGAAGCATGATAACCTCCTTGGTAAAAATGGAATATCCTAAACACAACGTCAATATTATAACCAATCGACATGATTTGAAAAGTGACGGTTAATAGCCACGGATGGTATATTTTCGTATATTAGTAAAAACTGGCGAGGTCGTCCCTTAGTGGACAGAGCAACGGTTGTGAACTTGATCAGCAACACAAAAACAGAAACGGGATTGAGTGTGCGTTGCGTCGAAGATAACAAGCAATATAAAAAAGGAATGAAAGTCAGTGACAAAGAATTAGCTCACGTGAAAATCAAAAAACATGATTTTCACGGAGAGTGGAACTATACGATTAAGAATGATATTTGATAGATTATTTGCGCACATCTCCTAATATGAAAGCACTATAGGGAACTTCTAAAAACCTCCCCCAAATATTCGTAAGCCCTTATTTTTCAACAGTCAAATTTGTTGAAAATGAGGTTTTTAGAAGTTCCCAAAGTATTAAAACATCTAATAACATAAATTTTGGGGATCATCTAACGGATCATGGTGGTTATCATCGGAACAATGTGTAGAACCTGTAACTTCCACAATAATCTGATGTGTTCTAATACTATCCACCGATTGATTTTCTTTGTCAGGGTCAAGGACAGTATTTGGAATGTTATCACTTGCGCTATACACTTTTACTAACGCACAACGTCTTTTCGTTCCTTCACAAAGAATATGATTTGTATTTCCATTAAATGTACATACAGATCCCTTTACATTCTTTGTTTCAATTTTACATGTACCTTCTACATCACTATGGCAACTAGCTGCTATCGGAGTAGGATAAAAGTATGATGTGGATGAACATGAAGGATTATCGACGCATATTGATTCTTCAAATTGACAATTAGTATTTATACACCCCCAATGACATTTGCCTGAGTATTCTTCATCCTACAATACTCAAGGGTATTTTAATGTGAATTAAATAATTTATTTGAATGCTTGTCTCAAAAATATGCATACCTAGATAATAAATAAAAATTGCAATGACACATAAAATGGAAAAATATTTTATATTCACAAAAATCCTCTTTTTTTATGATAAAAATTCCCTTTAAATCACCAAGATTCTGATTATATACATTTCACAATAAGAAATTGCCATTTATTCGTTGCTGAACTCCTAATTATTATGGGGAACTTCCAAAAACCTCCCCCAAATATTCATAAGCTCTTATTTTTCAACGGTCACATTTGTTGAAAATGAGGTTTTTAGAATTTCCTAAAAATAAAAAATAAATAAGTTTATGAGCGCATGACACCTTACGAATATTTGGGGAGGTTTTGGAAAGTTCCCTATTCATAATGCACCGCAGAAATGGCGTTTCGTATAGCATTTCGCATCAGCGACGCCGACGCAGGCGAACCGGTGAAAAGTTTAAATTGTAGACATGCCTGGCCGACAAACATCTCAATGCCCGACACGGTGATACATTTCCTAAATTTGGCGTTTTTGATTAAAAGCGTGTTTTCCGGGTTATAAACTGCGTCGAAAACAACCATGCCCTCGCGCAATGCCGCTTTTTCGAAAGGCGTATCGTCCACATTTGGGTGCATTCCAACTGGCGTCGTGTTGGCAAGAAGCGTACATCGAAGTCCGTGCCGCATTTCCCACTCAATTTCCGTACAATCCAGCTGTTTCGCCAAAGCCAGCGCACGCTCATAATCAATATCGGTAACAGTCACTTTCGCGCCGCGCGACTGCAAGCCGTAAGCCAACGCTTTCCCCGCGCCGCCCGCTCCCAAAATGAGCGCGGTATGGCCTTTGATGGGGCTTTCACCATTGACTTTACCGCCCATCGCCGCTTCAATACTCAAAACCGCCGCTGCGTAGTCGGTGTTGTAACCGAAAAGATCATAGTTGTCGATGATAATAGTGTTGCACGCGCCGATTTCTTCAACCGCCGGATCTGAATGCGTCAATTTCTTGAGAACATTGACTTTATGCGGAATCGTCACGCTCAATCCGCGAATGCCGATAGATGAAGCGTGTTCAATAAACGTATTCAAATCTTCCGGCGGAATGAGAAACGGAAGATACACGCGGTTCATTCCAGCTTCGACAAACGATTTATTATGAATCAACGGGCTGAGACTATGACCAATCGGGTAGCCGATCACACCGAACACTTCCGTATCTTCATTGATGCAGTCGAAACGATACACATCACGCAATGTTTGATACGGCATCAGTCCTGGCGCAATTACACGCTTCGATGAAAAAGTAGAATAAGTGAACGGCGAACCGAATTTGGGAGCCAATATTCGCGTCATCACACCGAGATCGCCCATGCTAATCGCGATTGTCGGAATTTTATGATTATTTGCTTTGAGTAACTCGAAAACACGAAAAACGTCTTCTAATTTTTTTGGAAAAACGGCGATTTTCACGATATCAGGATCGCATTGTGCTAAATTGTCCCAAATTTCCTGTAAATTCTTCGGCGTTTCCGACAAATTGTGGTAGCTGATAATCCGTTTTGTTTTTCCGTGGCGCAGAATGGCTTTCGCGGTTTTTTCTTCGAGATCAATATAATCCACGCCGTCGAGAATTGCCTGACGCAATACTTTTTGCCGTTTTTCTTCGGAATCTCGCCAAAGTCCGCCATCTTCGGGCTTTCGGCAGGTGATAATCACTTGCGTCTTTTTTTCTTTGAGCAAGCGGGCTAAATCGGGGTCACGCCGCAAAAAATCAAGCCGCAACTCAACCAGCGACACGCCATCAGCAACAAGCGCTTGATATTCTTCAAACATCCGTGTATGACTGCCGCAAGCAATACTGACACAGTACATGACGATACCTTTTGATGAACGAAATAAATTAGGGAGTAAAAAACGAAAACAGAAATAATTATACTTGAATCCTAGATGTGGTACAAGTTTTAAAAGAAAATAAAAGATTATGAAATTTGTTTATGTAAGTTTGCTGCTGATTTCACATTTTGGGGAGGGATTGATTTATAAAATTCCCTTAATAGCCAACAAAGCCCCCATATGCACCCTTAATTCCCTTATTGTTTTAGTGCTGACGCCATGGTTTTCTATTGTGTTTTCAAAATACTGTCCCCAAAATACGCAATAATCAAAAAAATCGTAACTATTCATCGGTTTTAAGTAAAATTTAGGCGAAATTTTACTAATTTTTTCAGTTAAAATCACATAATTTATGCCTCAACATCGCAAATCCAGAAGCGACTGAATAGTTTACAGTGTTTTTTGATGTAATAAAATGACTTATAATAACAATTGTTCGACTTGAAATCTTTGTGTAAACCGATAAAATTAAAATTTTTAATATTTATTTGTATTCTTGAAGGCGAAAATCAAAATGGATAAAGATGAAGCAGTAAGGATTTGCGAAGAAATTCTCGCTTACGATTTTGACAACCCATTACTCCTTGTGCAAGCGCTGACGCACCCGTCCGGCGCGGCGACTCCTGATGACTCTTATGAGCGGCTGGAATTCTTGGGGGATGCTGTTTTAGGATACGTAATATGCGAACTGTTATTCAAAAAGTACCCCAATCGGAATGAAGGCGTTTTAACGAAAATCAAATCGGCGGTTGTCAGCCGTGAAACGTGTTATCGGGTTGCGCAAAATCTTAAATTGCAAGGAGTGATGCTGGTTGGTCGCGGTGTTTTGCAAGAAAAGTTGCCGCCGTCGATTTTGGCTAATGCCGTCGAGTCGGTGATTGCCGCTCTTTATCTTGACGGCGGAATAAAAATTGCCCGACGTTTTATCTTGCAACATTTTTCTCCCGAAGTCGCTAAACTTTCCGAAAGCATCACGTATGACAATTACAAGTCGATGTTGCAAGATATGGCGCAGAAAGAATTTGGGGCGATTCCTGAATATTTTATTCTCGACGAACAAGGACCTGATCACTGCAAATGTTTCAAAGTTGCCGTGAAAATTAACGGACACTACTTTCCGCCCGCGTGGGGAAATACGAAAAAAAACGCCGAACAACACGCCGCCGAGAACGCACTCAGTTTATTATTGCAGCCCAAGCAAATTCCTTGCGATTGCGATTGAAAATTAGTAACGATTCCGTTGTCCAGTGCGGATTTATTTGGGTTGGGCAACAGAATCGTTACAGTATTGTATCAATCAATCCCCCCAAATGGGAACTTCTAAAAACCTCTCCCAAATATTCGTAAGCCCTTATTTATCGATTTCCCTTAGTAGCCCGAATCGCTCCCCAACTGTGCGCCCTTATTCCCTATACCTTTCGTTCCATTTGGTTTGATAACAATCCATGACCTAAAACATAAAGGCATAAGGGCGCGTTCGGGAACTTTGTTGGCTACTAAGGGAAACTTGATCAATAAGGGTGGCAATGGTAATATGTTCCGGTAAAATTGACGGTCGTTACCCAGTTGCCGCGCGGATTTATTTGAGTTGGACAGCGGAATCGTTTACAGTACCGCCTCAACCAATCCCTCCCCCAAACGCGAACCAAACGGAACAAAAATCTTCGCTGAAGATTCCGGGAAAAATCGGCAGGCGCTTTTCCGCTACGGCTTCTAGTAATCATTCAATGATTACTCAAAATAATCTTTCGGGAGAGTTTTGGGAATATTTCGCAAGGCGAAATTCGCCGCTCGCGGAGGGCGGCGAGTCGCGTTGGGGGAAACGAGCCGTTCCCACGGCGTATCGTCAAGAAGTTTGTTTTAACTAGTCGTCCCTGAAAAAGTTTCAGGGAAAATTTCATCGTCGCGATCTTCAGCCACAAGTTCATTTTGTTCGCAAGCCAAGCGGCATAGCAAGGCGAATACGAAAAAATCAGCTCGGAACCGGGGCGGTTCGCCGTTTCTTGGATGAAAGTTGCGCAGTCGGACAAGGAACGGGCAAGAGTGTTGTCCGTTATTTTCTGAATCCGTTCTCGGATTCGTGAAAGTCACGTAAAGGAGAAGAAGAGTGTCGCTAGAGCTTGCGTAGAATCTTCCTCATATTGAATCCCGCCGCAGCGCCAATCGCGTTCAAGATATCGCCCGTCACGCCACGCAAAAAGTTGCGGCATAATCGATGACCGCTTTTTAAATGTCCGATGATCGGCTCGATACTGCTCCG
>JAIRYX010000181.1 GCA_031267635.1 Planctomycetaceae bacterium | reverse complement strand
GTTCATAAATTAAATCATTTTGCCCTCAAAGCAAAAATTTATTTAGCGGCATCCAAAGCCGCCTGGAACGAACTTCACAAAATAAAATACGCACCACCTGGTGCGTAACATGAGTTATTAATCAAGTTCCCTTAATAGCCAACCACGCTCCCAACATGCGTCCTTATCCCCTTATTTTTCGTTCAATTTTTTTGATAAAAATCCATTATCTCAAAAATAAGGGAAACTTCTAAAAACCTCTCCCAAATATTCGTAAGCCCTTATTTTTCAACGGTCACGTTTGTTGAAAATGAGGTTTTTAGAAGTACTCTAAAAAGATACATTTTACAAAAAGATGCGGACAATTACAATGGAAAGTACTTACACAGACCTCATGCGTAACATGAGTTCATAAACTGTTGCCAAGAATTTATTTCGGCGCAAGAATTGTAAAACGCTGGGGAATGATTTCAATTTCAATCGGAAGTTTACCGCCGGGGTCTCCATCAAGTTGATATGGTACATCGCCGTCGGCGGTGAGACGGTATTTCGTTCCTTGTCCAAGTCGCACATCGGAAAGAATGCGGTGTCTGCTTCCGCACTGAGCAAACGCCGTGTATTTGAACCCGTGCCAAAACGATCTTCCGTCAAAAATACAATGATCCAGTTTGCCGTCCGTGCCGACCGATTTCGGAACAAGCGGCAATCCCCAGCCGTAACAAGGCAAATTGAACACAAACGCCCATCGCCCATTCGCCAACGTATAAGCCCGTGACAAATCCATATCCGAAACATTGCGGTGCGGTTGGCGGTAAACCATTTCATCGCCGCCTTCAAGGACTTCGACGCGTATTTCGGGAAAATTGTAACTTCCGATTGTTTGCAAAATCGGCTTAATGTAAGTCAAATAACTGATATGCCCTCCTTTTTTCACGCCGGATTGATACCGCTTTTCCCGATGCGCGTGTACTCGCTGCACAACTTCCGCGTCGAGACCGCAACCGACCATCACCAAAAACAAACGTTCCGAACCTTGCGTTTGCGAATCGTTTTGCGGATTGTCGGAAATCGGCGAAACACGTCCCGCGTCAATTTGCAATAAATTTCCTACCGCAATCTGTTCGGCTAACCGTTTCGGCGTGCGCCCGAGTTTAAAGTATTTAGCGATAAGATTCGCCGTTCCCGCCGAGAGAAGCGTGACGGGAAGTCCTTGTTCGGTGCGGTTGACAAGTTCCGCCGCCGTGCCGTCGCCGCCGACTCCGACAAGTACCCGCAAATCGCCGTCCCGAAAATAACGATTCGTTTTTTCTGTCACTTCCGACAAATCCGATGCCAATTCCGCATCAAACCGCATCGCTCGTAAACGGTCGCGTAGCTCTTCCGCACGGAGCATCGGCGACGTGCGTCCCGCTTTCGGATTGACGGAAATCATAATCTTTTTCGATTCGGGAGATATTTGCATAATGGTTTTTTGAAGAGGTAAAAATTCATATAGGCAACATTTCGCTGAAACGCCGTGTCACAGTGAAAAGCTGTACATCTTCCAAAATGTTATTCCATAATGGAATCACAATAAAGTGGAAACAGTCCCGTGCTGTACATCTCACGGCGAGAAATTGCACTTTTATTTCGTCTATAATAATACCAGCAACGAATAAATTGTAATTTCTTACCGGAGAATGTATAGTTGGTTGCTGTCTCGTTTTCTTGGGAGGATTATGATGCTGTTTGTTGCACCGATTGCTGGCTTTCAGTAGTCGATTGTGGCGAGCAACCGGCTGAAATAACAGTAAGCACCGCGAAACAAAAAACGATTTCCGGTAACCCGCAAAACAGACGCATACTGCAGACTATTCTCATTTACGAAATAAAAAATGCCCCAACTCAAACAGCAAGAATATTAGAGCGCTTTATTTTTAGCTGATGTTGATATTTTGTGCAATTTGAATTGTCTGCTCACGGACGATGTGCTTGACATCGCAATTCATAAAACAATAAAAGATTATTTCTAAATAACAAGTAGTAGCTATTCAATCAATCAAACCCAATTAAAAAATAAGGGCATAAGGACGCGGTTTCAAGTAAAGCTTAATCGCTTGATTTTTCTTGGTTTAGTAATTTTTTTATTGAGACGTGTTTTTTTCTTTTCGTACTTATTCTTATTGGGCTTTTTTTGAAGGCGGCCGTTTTGCGAAATTTTTATATTTGACTGATTTTGCGAGTGGGGACAAGAACAGTCCGATTTCTTCCGATTTCATGTTTGCCGCCCATTCCCATTCGTGACTTTCTGTCACTATATCCAATCCGTAATAACATGAGGCGATTTCATGTCCGATACAATAGGTTGATAATTTTAGCGATTGTTTCGGTTGGACGGTTTCGATGGACAGCGTAATACACTGCATAATATTGTACGCGACAAACGCCATACACAATGCGAATAACGCTGCCGGAGGATACGCTAAAATTTGAATTTCGTCCGCCAAGAGTTTGTCTAACTCCCGAAAAGTCGTTTCAATCCACCACCGCTTTCGATACGCGTTCGCGATTTCCGTTGCCGAAACGGTTTCGGGAAGATTGGAAAATAATTCCATAACCGTGTCGCCGTCGCGCGTGGGAGTTTTGATCTGTACTTCGACACGGCGTATCGGAAGTTGTTCTCCGGTTTCAGGACTTTCCAAATACCCTTGTTGTTCAAAAACGTTTCCTGTTTCAATTTTGCCTTTATTTTCCAATTCCGTTGTCGGTATCCAACGAGTGAACGCATGTTGACGAATCAAAAAATAACCGCTTTTTTGAGCAATCCCGGACAAATATCCCCAACAACAAAAATTTTGATCCACTATCCACAAATCATTTGCCTCCGTCAATTCCAACAATCGCGGAAACAACGAACGCTCTTGGGCATGACTATCCTCACACAAAACCACATCCGTAATCAGCTGATATTCCGGTTCATAAACCACAAGACCAAAACCGGGTAACGGATCGACGCCCTGTTTCCGTAATGCTTTGAAACACCGATCTGTTGCCGCGATTTTGCTACTGTCAACAATACGGCTGCGATAACCGGAAATTGTATTACAGCCGCGATTCGGAAATGTGGCGATGACCTGACGCGTTTTCGACGCCGTTTCGCGAACAAGCGATTCGGAAACCGACAAATCAATCCCGTTGAGTTTCTCGTAAAGACTGCTCAGCGAATCAATGGTTGATTCCACATGGCTCTGATAAATAGGAAGCGAGGGGCAAATTTTACAAACCACCAAAAGAGTTAAACCAACAGCTGACGAAAGCAACCATTGGCGGTTTTGTTGTGTCTGGCGGTTCTCGTTGAAAATCGCGTTTAATTGATCGGGCGAAAAAACATGTTCAAGCAACGTACGCGTCATCACGGTCATTGGGGATCCGTGGGAAAAGCGATCAATTAACATACTAAACATAAACACCTCCATGCTTTAGAATAAAACTTGAGACAAAAACAAAATAGTAAACCCCAAATTTTCAAAAATCCAGAAAACCACGACCATAAGATTTCGTCTAGTATCAAGTCCACTAGGGAGATCTTCTAAAAACTTCTCTTCTTTTTTACTATACTGTTTTCGTAAATGTCGTATTTTACGATATTGTGTTTTTGGAAGTATAGATTTTTAGAAGTTCCCTAAAGATTATTTCAAACAGTCTGTAATAGAAAGTGTTTTTAAAAAACGTAAATTGATATTTTTGTCATCAAATCTACGAACTACCAGCAAAAACGACGCAAATTGTTTATTTTATATTTTTTTAACAATCTCAACAATCGCGTCAAAAGCAGTAGGATCCTCTATTGCCAACTGCGACAAAGACTTACGATCAAGCGTGATATTGGCGAGTTTCAACCTGTGAATAAATTCACTGTAACGCAAACCTCGCATTTTTACAGCAGCACTAATACGTGTAATCCAAAGCGCACGAAAATCACGCTTTCGCACGCGGCGGTCACGGGTTGCATAGGCGTCTGCCCGAATAATTGTTTCTTTGACTGTCCGAAGCAGACTTTTACGTCCGCCCCGAAAACCTTTGGCACGCTTGAACAATCGATTTTTACTTCGTCGGCGAGCCGTTCCAAATTTAATTCTCATTTTTGTACCTTAATCCTGAATTTTAAAGTGAGTTCTTACGAAATCGAGGCCCCGCATATGGAAAACATTGCCATACACATCATGCAGCGTTTACTCCCGCCCGTTTCGTTGTGTCGAATTTGTTTTTGTATCAATCAAATTATTTACTTAACACTTTGATACACACTAGTTTATGTAACGACCAAACATAAAATTTTTTTACAATAATAATAATAATAATAATAATTATTATTATTATTTTCCCGGATTCAACGCCAACACAATACGTTTTGCATCAGCAGAACTAATAACCGAACTACCACGAAGCTGCCGACGTTGTTTGGTTGTTTTTCGCCACGCAAGATGCCCGGTTCCAGCGTGTTTATGTTTTACTTTTCCAGTTGCCGAAACGACGAAGCGTTTTTTGGCTCCTTTGTGAGTTTTCATTTTGGGCATTTTCATTCCCCATTTGTAGAGTTTTAGTGATTTTTTCCCAATTGCTCGACTCCGATTAACAACAAATCGACGTAAAGACAATACGAACTACAATTTTACCCCTAAATTATCTTTTTTGAAGGGGGGATAATTACAATGGTCAAACCGTTCGGGTAACGATGCAGTTGCCGTGCGGAGTTATTTGGGTTGGGCGACGGAATAGTTACCAGTATTTTATAAATCAAGCACTCATTTTATAAAATTCCATTAGTAGCCCAAATCGCCCCCAAAACCGCGTCCTTATTCCCTTATTTTTCATTCAAGTTTTTTGGGGTAACAATCCATCATAAGGGCATAAGTCAGCAGTTTCAAGTTAATTCTCATTGCTTTCTTTTCCTTGGTTTAGCAATTTTTTTATTGAGACGTGATTCTTTCTTTTTACGTTTTTTCTTATTGGTATTTTTTTTGAAGGCGGTCGTTTGGTGAAATTTTTATATTTGACCAATTTTGCGAGTTCGAAGAGGAAGGTGCCGATCTCTTCCGGTTTCATTTTTGCCGCCCAGTCCCATTCGTGATTGTCCGTTAGTAAATCCAAGCTGCGGTAGCACGACGCAATTTCATGACCGATAGTAAGTCGATAATTTTAGCGGTTGCTCCGGCTGAGCAACTTCGATGGACAGCATAATACATTGCATCATATTGTACGCGACAAACGCCGTACACAACGCGAATAACGCCGCCGGAGGATACGCCAATGTCTGAATTTTGCCCGTCAAAACTTTCTTTAACTCCTGAAAAGCAGTTTCGATCCACCATCGTTTTCGATACCCGTTCGCGATTTCTAATGATGTTACAGCCACGCTTCGGAAACCGGCAACTCAATCCCATTGAGTTTATCGTAAAAACTGCTCAGCGAAGCGGTGGTCGAGTCCGCGTGACTGCGATAGGCGGCGCGAACCGAGAGATGAATTTTACAAACCACCAAAAGCATGAGACCAACCACTGACGAAAACAACCATTGGCGGTTTCGTTGAGCCAGACGATTTTCGTTGAAAATCGCGTTCAATTGATCGGGCGAAAAAACATGTTCAAGCAACGTACGCGTCATCACACTTATTGGAGACTGACGGGAAAAACAAGCAATTAATTCCCTAATCATAAAAACCTCCATGTTATGTTATTTAGGGCAAAAATTGAGAAAATAACAAAAAAAACAAAATGGGAAACACCAAATTTTTCAAAAACTCAGCCAACC
>JAIRYX010000359.1 GCA_031267635.1 Planctomycetaceae bacterium | reverse complement strand
CGTCCATTATCATCAAGTTTTCTTGTAATTGATCAGCCAACTCAAATATTGGAAATCTGCGACAAAATGTGACGAAAGATGTTATTTATCAACTGACTAATACATCTTCTCATACGATTGAACTTGGAAATGTTAATACAAGTTGTGGTTGTACTCAATGAGGTTTGTCAACAAAAACCCTAAAACCGAAAGAAACTTCAATCCTCACGGTGACAATGGACACATTAAGCGCACGAGGAAAGTTAGGGGCGTCCGCGATTGTCTATTATGAAATTCCTAAAATAAAATATACTTCGGCGGTTATGGTTGCGTTTGTTGTTCATATTATACCTGATTATGAAGTTACTCCCGAAACACTTGTTTTTTCGCATGAAAAAAATAAAACGCAGATTTTGATACTAATTTTCACACAAGAAGAATTAGTGGAAATTAAAGAATGTCGCTTCAATCGCGATTATTTTGATTTTGAAATTCTTCCTTTTGATAAAAAGAAGAAAATGGCATAAGCTCAAATCAAATTTCTTTCTGAAAATGGGATGGAATTGATAAAGGTGTGATGTTGACATTGGTGACAAACAGTTCGCGAGAACCGAATTATAGAATGCTACTTCGAGTCGAACCGCAACAGGAGGAAATACAATGAAAAATGATTTACATTTCTTAATTTTGGCGTTTCTTATTTTTGTAATCACTGCTTTTAAGGGATATTGTCAGGAGATACCTTCGTCGAAAGTAACACCGCCGACTGTACAAGAACTTGTCAAAAAAATGATGGATTATCGAAAATCCGTCAATAACGGTAAAATTATTGTTAAAGTGAAATGGATAAAAAATCCAGATATTAATTATCAAGGCGCAGAGGGAATATTTCGGTTTTATTTCAAGCCGGATTGTCTAAGAAAAGATAGTATTTTTCAATTTCAAACAGGACAAATGGTAATGCAATATGTCAAAACTCCAATTCATGCTTTTTGGCGTTCCGGTGGTGGTAAGGATTTTCCTTGTCAATATACGGATGACGTGAATTTTCTTAAATCACACAATGACGTTCCGCCAACATCACTCATGGCATTAGGAACATGTCCTTGTGGAATTTCTACATACGACTCTTTGGACTTAAATCACTTAGAATTATGTCCTTTGGAAGGAAGAAATTTTCAGATTGTTTATGATAAAGCCAATAACATGGATACATGGAAAGTCACTTATCAAATTGGAGATGAATTAGCAAATAGAAAAAATTCTTATTGGGTTATTCCACAAATGGGATATAGCATGATTCGCTTTGAATCAGAACAGTCTTATTCTAACGGCGATACGATTGCAATTCATTATACCTTGCAAGCAAAGCAATTTAATAATATATGGTTTCCCAAAGAAATACATTACCAATTAGAAGAAAATGGTAAAATTACCCATGAAGAAATTCAAACTATTAATGAAGCTAAATTCAATCAATCACTTGATGATAAAGAATTTGCTCTCGAAAAACTAGAGATTCCGCAAGGAACTGAAGTTGCAGTTAATGGAAAACTATTAAAATATTGGAATGGTGAAAAACTTTCCGATTATCCTTCCTATCCGCTTCCTAAAAATGATAAAATGACAACGCAACGGCGTTGAAAAATACTTTTTTTAGGTAATGCAATTTTCTTGTCGATTATTGCGTTGAGCTTTTATCGACGATATGTGCGTTTCAGAAAGAAGCATTAACAACTCATGTTACGCATCAACCGCGCATTTAATCTTACAAACTCCATGAATAATTAGGATTTCAACAACGAATAAATGGCAATTTTTCTTACCGTAGTACGATGTTCCTTAATGTCTCTTGATATGAACAATGTCAAATTTATAGGTATTTTACGTTTGTAATCCATCATCTAAAACGCAAGGGGGCATTGGCTACTAAGGGAAACTTGATACATAAGGGCTACAATGGTAAAGCCGTTCGGATAATTGCAATAGGGAACTTCTAAAAACCTCATTTTCAACCAATATGACCGTTAAAAAATAAAGGTGTACGAATTTTTGGGGAGGTTTTGGGAAGTTCCCTGAATAGTGACAAGTCATTTACTTCATGACCGCACGAAAATATGCAAAACTTTTAACGACAAAACACACGGAACACGCAGAAATTTACGAGCAATGTTTCTGCGAATTTCAGCGCATTCCATGTGGTCTGTCGTTAAAATTATTTCGTGATTTTCCGTAGTGTTTTTAATAAAACGCCCTTTTAATAAAAGATGCTCGAATATTTCGACAAACTTTATTTGTGCGCGATTTCCTCTTTTGGGCATGAGCAGCAGCAATCATTTCTTCTTTGCCGCCAATGGGCGAATTAAATATTTGAGCGTGTATTCTTTCTCTTTCAGTTTAAACTGTTCGAGCGGATGTGCGCCCCAACTGTTGTCGCCGCCAACGCCTTGTTGGAGAAGGTCGATGTTGACGTAAATTTCATCAGATAACGGCAGTTTGTACGGATGGTCTTGCGTTTCCAGCGATTCACGCGGAATGTAGCTCGCGCTGAACGCAATCGTTCCCGCATCTGGTTTGTATTTATCGCCGCGATTTTTCATGTCATCTTCGGTCGGCAACGAGGTAATCAAAATTCCTTCGCCGGATGAATCGGTGAATTTCACCCAACGAACATCGGTGCGGTTGCCAAATTCACCCGGCTCCGAGTAATGAACATACATATTACCGACCGTCGTTCCATACAGTCCGACAACTGAGCCGGTTTTGCGGTCGATGTAATTTTCATCGGGTCCGCGTCCGAAATACTCGACTTGATTGTACTGTTTCTGCAACACAAGCCGCGTTCCAACACGTGGAATTTCCGGCGAATTTTCCGGCTTCGCCAGATGCAACGTAACAATGACGTCGCCATTTTCACGCTGTTCCGTTTCAACTTTCGCTCCGTCAAACGTTTTCCAAAAACCGAGCCGTTTTGCCATACCGTTACCGCGATCATTGTCGTTCGGCGCGCGCCAGAAATCAGGTTTCGGCATTTCCAAAATGATTTTATCCAGCGCAACGGCAACAGGTTTTGACGGCAATAACGAGAACGGCACGAGTTCGCTATTCAGACGGATTTGTTCATACGCGACAACATGTTTTGCGGGAATAAGCGGCGCGGCGTTTTTCGTTTGGAAGATGATATTGAAGAAACGTTCTCCAGCAACGGCGGGAAGCGGCGCGGTCAGTTTTATTTCTCTCGATTCTTGCGGTGCAAGATTTTCGAATCCGGTCAACGGAAATTTCGCGATCATTTTGCCATTGACAACATAGTTGACTGTCGCTTTATAATCCGACAAATTTTTGAAGAAGAATCCGTTTTTGACACGAATCGTTGAATCGTCCACTTTCTCAATCTTGATGTGTTGATAAACTTTTTTCACTTCGGTTAGTCCCGGATGAGGCGTGCGGTTGGGATTAACCAAACCGTTGCAACAGAAATTTTGATCGCTCGGAACATTCGGAGGTCCAAAATCGCCGCCAAATGCGATGTAGTTACTGAAACCGAAAACTTTCTGTTGAATCACGCTTACCCGGTCGTGTTTTGAAACGTATTCTTTCGGCACGTTTGCAAAAAGTCCCTGATCCACCCAGTCCCAGATGAAACCGCCTTGCAATTGCGGATATTGTTCGATTGCATCCCAATAAACCTGCAAATCGCCCGTGCTGTTTCCCATCGCGTGTGCGTACTCGCACATGATATACGGACGATCACGCTGTTCTTTCGCGTAATCAATGAGTGAATTGACTTTCGGATACATCGGGCAGATAATATCCGTGTTGCGGCTTCTGCCGGCGCCTTCATATTGCACAGGTCTTGTTTTGTCGTGTTCCTTGAGCCAATCATAGGTTGCTTCAAAGTTTGTGCCGTTTCCTGCTTCGTTGCCAAGCGACCAAATGATCACCGAGGGATGATTTTTATCTCGTTCATACATACGGATTGTCCGATCAAGATGCGCTTTGTCGAAGAGCGGATTTTTGGCAAGCGATTCCGCGCCGTAACCCATTCCGTGCGATTCGATGTTTGCCTCGTCAATGAGATACATTCCGTATTGGTCGCACAACGCATACCATCGCGGGTCGTTGGGATAATGAGACGTCCGCACCGCATTGATATTATTTTGCTTCATCAATTGAATATCTTGTATCATCGACTCGACGGAAACCGTGTGACCGTTGATCTGGTCGTGTTCATGACGGTTCACGCCTTTCAAAAGAATCGGTTTACCGTTGACAAGCAACTGACCGTCTTTAATTTCCGATGTGCGGAAACCAACTTGAGTGAAAACAGGTTGCTTGGAATCTTGAATAGAAGAAACATTGAAGTAGTATAAATTCGGTTTTTCCGCCGACCAAAGATCAACATTTGGAATTGTATAAGGTTCAAACGATATCGTTTGTCTGCCGGGAGCAATCTCATAAAAACTTGAGTTTCCAGAAAGAATCATACGAGTAGAAGTAATCTCTCTACCGTAAGTGTAATTTACTTCAACCTTTTGCGTCTTATCTGTTGCATTTTCAATAACCGCGCTGACTTTCAGCGTTCCGTTTTTGTATTCGTTGTCCAGTTCTGTGATAACTTTTACATCAGCGATGTTCACTTGAGGCAGCGAGTAAATAAACACGTCGCGAAAAATACCGGAGAGCCGCCAGAAATCTTGACATTCAAGCCACGAGCCGTCCGACCAACGGAACACCTCGACCGCAATTTGGTTTCTGCCCGGCTTGACATATTTTGTAATATCAAATTCCACCGCCGTGCGGGAATCTTTTCCCATGCCGACCTTTTCGCCGTTCACAAAAACATAAAAGCACGATTCGACTCCGGCAAAATGCAGAATGATATTTTGTCCGTTGTAAGTTTTCGGCAATTCAAAGTCGCGGCGGTACATGCCAACCGGATTGTAATCCGGCGGAATCACCGGCGGCGTCCATTTGCCGTTGGTTTTTGCCCAAGGATAAGGACTGTTCACATAAATCGGATAATCCTCCACCAAACCGCCGAGATTTTTCGGTTCGTCTGCTTCAGCTTGCCCGATAAATTTCGGTACTTGCCAGTTCGATGGAACCGGCAGATTCAACCATTTCGAGTCGTCGAAATCGGGTTGCGCAAAATCAGCGATTCGGTCCGCCGGTTTCGGCACAACCTGAAATTTCCACGTCCCGTTCAGCACGACGCACGATTTTTCGTTCCCGTTATAAAACGGCACAACGGCAGACGAACGCGGCGGCAACGTGTTGATTCCGGTAATTTTCGGATTCATCCATTCCGGTAAATTTTCCGCGTTTTGTTGGGAATTTTCTTGAGCAAACAACCCCATCGCCATCAAAACGGCGGTAAGCAGCGTCAAAAGTGATGTTTTCATAAGTTTCTTCTTGTATATATTGGAACGTTTTGGGGATTTTAGAAAATGGCGTCAATGATTTCCTTTCAAATCAGACAACAGAAAAGGATTTCATTTTCGCTATACAATAACGATTATAACCACAACAAGCGACCAAAGCAAGCCGCTCCCGAAAAATCATTGGGAATCGTCGAGCATTTCCGCTAATCAGAAAAATTTGCAAATTCCAATCAGCCACGTCGCTCTAATTTATCAATAAACTATATTTAGTAAGTCAGAGAGAAAATTTTCCACAACTTATTTTTAGTCATGATATACGAATGTTTATGAATAAAATATTGTGAAAATTCGCCAAAAGCTACTATTCTTGAGCGTTTGACTATTTACAATCTTATAGAGGAGAAAATTTCCATGTCTTACATGTGGACGGAAGAGCTTGCAACAGGACATTTGATGATTGATACGCAACATAAACAGTTGGTTACAACCGTCAACAATTTGCTGGACGCTTGCTCGCAAGGAAAAGGACGCGAAATGTTGCATAAGACGCTTGATTTTTTAACGTCTTACACGGAAAAACATTTCAACGACGAAGAAAAGTTGCAAGTTCAGTATCATTATCCCGATTACCCAAATCACAAAAAACTACACGAACAGTTCAAAACATTCGTCCGTAATCTTGCGGACGAAATCAAAAAAGAAGGTCCGACAACGGAATTGGTGAGCAAAGTAACCTCCGGCGTCGGCGGTTGGTTAATCAATCACATCAAGCGGGAAGACCAAAAAGTCGCTGCGCATATTCGTTCTTGTGAAAAAGTTTGCGTGTGAGTTAATATTTGATTTGTTATTGACTCAAATCAGTACGGAGGAATTTTACGGCTTGTTTCACATTTGGGGGAGGAATTGGTTTATAAAAGACGGCAACTATTCCGTTGCCCAAGCCAAATAAATCCGCACGACCACCTGGGTAACTACTACAAAGTCGCGCAATTTCACTTGACATTTTTCATATCAAGAGAAATTGAGAAACTTTGTACTACAGTCAATTTCACCGAAAAACATCGCCTATTTCAGCCCTTGTTTATCAAGTTTCCCTTAGTAGTCAATAAATCTTCCCAAACGCGCCCTTATGCCCTTATTTTTTAGATTTAGACCATGGGTTTTTATCAAAAACAATTAAACGAAAAATAAGAGAATAAGGGTGCATATTGGCGCGCTATTTGATGCTACTAATAGACTTATTACTCTTAAAAATTCGATTTTTATTAAAAAAGGGGGCGTTAAGGATACGAGAGACTTTGGGAATTTTTGTGACTCTTTCCAGAAGCTTCATCTGTCTCCCAATTTCTCTGAATTTCAATTGTTCCTCTTGCGTACCTCCTTATTCAACAATCAATTCCAGCGAACGTTTTGTTGCCGCTTGCGCAGTCAAAGACATATCTTGATCGGGAATAGATTTTTCAAGTTTTTTGTCGCTTGCCGGATCATAAGCGCTAATAGTCAATCTTCCGTTTTCGTCGATACGAAATGTTACGTCTATTGGCGAATACTGCGGCAAATTCGGTTGTACCGGTAATTCTCCGTTCCAAAGCGATGTTGTTTCTTCTAAGGCAATGATTGGTTCTTGTTCTCCTTGACGCGGAGCATCGCAACTGTTTTCAACCAGTTCAATGACAACAGTCGTTTGGTTTGCCGCAATCGTTGCATATTGCTCCGTTTTTTCTGCAGGAAGCGGCGTGTTGCGGTAAAGCAAATTCGAGAACGATAACAGCGGTCTTCCGTCTTCATCATAACCATCAAGTATTGTAATACCAAATGTTTTGCTGGAAACATTCTTCGCTCGTTTCAATGAATTTTTTACAATGTCAAGCGAATAACTATTTTCTTCCGCCACCTGTTTTGCTGCCATTGTAACGTCTGCCGAAGACGCTGTTCCAATCGTTAAGCCGCCAGAACGCTGTTTCAGTTTTTCGTCAATCAGATTTTGCAGATACGCATTATTCCCAATCATCGCCGCTCCTTTCGCAACCGCTTCATCCGGTTCAAAAATTAGCGGTTTACTCGAAAACGTTTTTTGTAATTGATTGGTAATCATCGGCATTCGCGACGAACCGCCAACAAGAATCATTTGATCAAATTTTGTACAACCTTTGGTCTTGGCGATAGAAAGCATTGAACGAGTTAATTCAATTGTTCTCTCAACAAGGTCTTCCGTCATTTGTTCAAATTCTTCACGCTTGATCTCAATTTGCGTTTTATTGCCTTGATAAGAAATCGTTGTTTTGGTAGATGTTTTGTCGGTCAATTGTTTTTTACACTGTTCCGCTTTTTGTAAAATTTCATGATAAAATTCTATGTCGTCGGCAGGATCAAAATGCTGCCGCGTTTCTTCATTAAAACGTTTCGTGAGATGTTGTACCAAACGATCATCCCAATCTTTTCCGCCGAGTTGATGATCGCCGTCGGTGCAAACAACATCCACGCCTTGAGGAGATACACGAATAACAGTAGTATCAAACGTTCCGCCGCCAAGATCGTAAACAATAACAAAACGTTCATGAGACGTCTCATTCGTTTTAATACCATAAGCAAACGCGGCGGCTGTCGGTTCATTGACAATCTGCAAGACGTTCAATCCGGCGATTTCTCCGGCACGTTTGGTCGCTTCTCGTTCTTTGATGAAAAAATATGCAGGACATGTGATGACAACATCCTTGATTTCTTCGCCGAGAGATTGCGACGCGTCTTTAACAAGTTTTCGTAGAATCAAACTTGAAACGTGTTCCGGCGCGTACACAACGCCGTCCACATCAAATGTAAAATCGTCGTTTCCCATGTTTCGTTTGATAAAACTGCAAACATTATTGGGATAGATGTTCGACATTTCTTTCGCTTCCTGACCAACAACGGCACGCTGACCGTCAAACCACACGACCGACGGCGTTGTGCGATCTCCTTCGGCGTTGGGAATCACTTCTGCATGACCATATTCGTTGATGTACGCAACACAGGAATATGTCGTACCAAGATCAATACCGAGAATTTTTTTAATTTTGGACATAGCTTTCAGTTAAAAAGGAAGAATAATAGTTGTTAGTACAATAGTTGTTTTCAATTTTATTTATGATTCATTACCGGAGGAACGGGAACTGTTCCCGGCATTGAAATTTTCTGTATTGGAGGTGGGGTCGGTATGAAGGGTTCGGAAGTCTGTTGGGATTGCGTAACGGGCGTTTGTTGCTGTTGACGACTCGTAATTTTTTCAATTTCCTGATACCAATTGGTTTCTAAAAGCGATATTTGTCCTAAATCGTTTTTATTTTTCCGTAGTTTTGCTATCAATGTTCGTCGTTGCAAATATTCTTTAAAATCATTTCTATCGAATGATGCGTCTAAATTTTTTCGATAATCCCGAAAAACAATCCAACATAGTATTGTCCAGATAAGAGTAAGCATGATCAATGAATTATGATGTAACCCGAACAATCTGTCTTCCGGTAATAAGCGAATGAAACTCACTCCGCCGCTTATTAGTAATAGCGTTCCTAATGGATAAAAATTGTTCCGACAAACAGTACGTTGGATGAACGAATAAAAAAATAACAGATGCCCTAAAGTAGCAAACCATGTCAAAAAAAACGGCAATATTATAATAAAGATCAATCCGAGAACAAGTTCAAAGCGTTCCGGATTAAACGAATCATCGCCTTGCATTTTTTCTTGCATTCCTTGATTCAATTTTAAAAAAATGCTATTGCTGTTTTGGACAATAAAATCGGAAATCGAAATCGAAATATACAAAAGAAGAATAAAATACCATGCCATTCCATGCGGCGTTTCTGATTTTTTCCGTAATAAAAGCAATAAAAGATTCAATCCTAAATAGCATCCTAGATAACAACAGAAAAACACCAAACCGCTATTTGAAGAAGTGAATTGGAAATTGTTGTGGGGAAAGAGCATTTTGATTAACATCCATGTAAAAATTCCGCATACCGGTAAACCGAAAATAGAAAAGAGCCACAAGCGTAATTTATTTTGATAATTTTCCACACCGATGGAAATCTTTTGAACATATTCCCCTAATCGAATCAATTTGACGGGATTCAGCGACAAGAATTTTCGTATTTGGTTTTCCGCTTGAATCCAATGTTTATGTTGACAAAGAATTTGTAATTCCGATTCTAATTGAGAGGAATGATTTTTTTTTGCTTCCAATTCTTCAATCAAAAAATTAAATTCAGGGTAATCTGAAATAATCTTTTTCAATTGATATAATTGCGTTTGTGCCAATTCGGGATTTGCTTGTAATGTTTCACGAATTGCAGTTGTTGTTTCTTGCGTTTTTTGAAGAATTTGTTGCGCACGTTCTAAAACGGGTTGATAATTACGAGGAAGATTATTTGACTTCGCAGAAAGAAGTTGATTGATTTTATACCATTGTTTTTCATCAATCATTTTTTGCAATTCTTCTTTTACGGGCAAAGGGATATTGGCTAATTGATTTTCGATTTTCCGGCAAAAGTCGTTTGTTTCGTGATCTGTCGGAAATTTTTCATGCAATTCGGCAATAATAGGGGTACAAGCTGCCGCATTATTTTGTGCCGCAAACGTATTCAATTGTGAAAACAAATCCGATTTGAAATTCTCAATAAAATTTTTCCGCGCACGCGCCAAACTTTCGTAAGGATTACAATCCAACACTGCATTGTAACAGCGTAACGCTCTATCAAATAACCGTTGCTTGTAATCCATTTCCGCAAGTTTTTCCGCAACGTTGGCGCGAAGCATATTTATTTTAATAACAACATGATTTGGTAATGTTGTTTTTTTCAGCCATAATCCTTCAAGAGAGCTAAACATGATACTTAATTCCAACACAGAAAAAGACATTCGTGATTGGAATTTTTTCTTGATCGCTAAAAACTCTTTCAACTCAGGAGAATCAAATTGGTCTTCTGGCTTCTCAACGGTTGTTGGTTTCGGCGGAGTATGCAGATTATGCCATAGTTGCTTTATCGCTTTTTTTATACGGGAAAAGAAACCTTGTCGTTGAATTTGTTCTAGATTTTTTTCTGTCTTCAATATTTTTTCAATGATATTCTTAATTGTTTTAAGAATATTAAAAGGCGGCGTTTTCGTAATTACTGGAATCGGACGCAGGCATTTTTTCTTATTGCAAAAAAAATCAAAAACGAGCCAACTTGCTTCTTCTTGAGAATAACCAAGTTGAATTGTATCATGAATTGATTGCTGATAAATGTCCCATTTTGTTTCATTATTTTTCGCAAATTTTTTAGCGAATACTGCAAACTTATCTTCGCCAAGTTTATCAAAAGAAAACCGTTTCAATGCCGTATCGTAGCCCTTGTGATTTTCTTCATTTTTGAAATAGAGAAGACATTTTCCGCAAATTTTATTTAAATAATCCGCCTCAAGATTTGTTTTCGGGATTTTCAGTGCGAGGTCTGATGCTTCTTGAGATTTTTCCCGCAATGCTTGCGTTGTTTCTGTTGGCGTCGATCCTAAAAATTCATACAGATTGTTACATTGTCCGTTTTTGACGTTTTTTAGCCATTCGGTTATTTGCTTTATATCAAGATAGGATATTATCACTTTACATTTCAAGGAATCCGGCTGTATAGGTTCTTGAAATGTCGGTATTGACGGTCTATGGTCGTTTCCTGTTGCTTCACGGCGGATAGTCGTTTCCGTGAAGAAACTTTGAAAGGATTTTATGAGATCGTTCATATCATCTTCATCAATTTCGCCAAGTATTTGGTAATGCCCAATTTTCTCGCGCAAAATTTTCAGTTTGTTCATCCGGGCTTCTTCCGCTTGTTTTTGTAAATTATTCAAACCGGAATTTATCCATTCATTCGCTTGGCGTACTTTATTTTTTAGCTCCGGTTTTGCGACAAGCCGCTTATTCCAATCTTTGATTTTCTCTTTCAAACGCTCTTTCATCGCAGCCGCGTCTGTAATTGCCGGATCAAGAAATAGCTCTAAATCAAGGTATATATTGTTGTTCATTGTTACTGTGTTATTATTCGAATTTTATTCTCCAAAGGACATCAGAGACAAAAGGGGCTTTTGGGATATGATAAACATTGTCTAAAAACAAAAATTTTACGTGTGAAGAACATAGTGTGTGTCGCGTTAAAAAATCTGCTCTGTGAAGGGTATGAATTTATTTTTAATCTAATTGGTATAATTTTCCATCAAATACCGCAAAAACAATTCCTTCCGGGCTTACCCAAACATTTTGGATATTATCTCCCAAACCTTCTACAACGACTTTTCCTGCTTGTCCTTTGTTAAATTCTGCGATATTTCCGGTATTATCCATGACCCAAAAATGATC
>JAIRYX010000489.1 GCA_031267635.1 Planctomycetaceae bacterium | reverse complement strand
GAGGAGCGTCAAGCGGGCAATCAAGCGTTTTTCTTGTATGGGTTATCGCTTTTGATAGTTTTTCTTTGTCTTGCGGCGTTGTATGAGAGTTGGTCGGTACCGGCGGCGGTGTTATTGGTGGTTCCGTTTGGCGTGTTGGGAGCGGTTGCGGCAACGCTGCTTCGCGGACTTTCAAACGATGTTTATTTTCAAATTGGGATGTTGACGGTGATGGGGCTTTCGTCGAAGAATGCGATTCTGATTGTCGAGTTTGCCAAAAAGATGTACGAGGAAGAGGGCAAAACGTTATTTGAGTCAACGGTACTTTCTGCGAGGATGCGGTTACGTCCGATAATTATGACATCAATGGTTTTTGTGCTTGGGGTATTACCGATGATGTTTGCTCACGGCGCAAGCAGCATAAGCCAACACTCGCTAGGAACCAGCGTCATCGGCGGAACCCTCGCCGCAACATTCCTCGCCATCTTCTTCGTCCCCCTCTTCTACGCCCTTGTCGCCGGAATATTCAAGAGAAATTGAGGAACTTCGTACTATTCAGTTGCCCAGTACGGATTTATTCGGGTTGAGCGACTGAATAGTTACGTCCTCCGCAAGACAAATCCAGAGTTTCCAGCGGCGTTTTACCTCCCCCAAAAATGTGAAATAATCATGAGTTTTTAAGATGCTCTGTTGTTTTATCACGCACTCTTGACGGCAATTTGTTTTCGGCTAAAATATAAAAACTTCACGGTGAAAGTAGCGCAATTGGTTAGAGCATCGGATTGTGGTTCCGAAGGTTGGGGGTTCAAATCCCCTCTTTCACCCTTTTTTAATTTGTTGGTATGAAATGACTTGTACATTTTGTGCCGTTGAAAATTCTTTTACGTTACACGTTTGCCGAATCTATCGACAAACGTGTAATTTTTTTGCACGACTCTGAATAATAGACCTTTTCATCTATCTAAACTTAACACGACAAGATATGCACAATAGATGAATTTGACTTCCATTCCCTCGCCTAAAAATCACCATGCAAAAACCGCGTCAACCGGAAAATGATCAGACGGGTAATGTCCGTCTTTGTTTGTTTTGATGATGCGCGATTGAATGGTTTTGACGGTCGGCGAAACGAAAATGTAGTCAATTTTTTCTTTGATCGGTTTGCCGGAAAAACCGTGAAACGACCCTGCTTCCGGCGCGTAGGGGAAAATGTCGCGGTAGGAATCGTGCAAGAGCGTTTGTTTCGGCAGCTTTTGTCCCGCGACTTCAGCCGCCTCGCCGGAAAGATAGCAAATCGCCGGACTCGCTTCGCCACAATTGAAATCGCCAGTCAGGAAAAACGGTTCGTTTTTATTCGCACGCTCCAAAATGTGTTTGACAATAAGTACCGCTCCGTTTTGCCTCGCAAGTTCGCTGACATGGTCAAGATGTGTGTTATAAAAATAGAGAGATTTTCCCGACGCTTTACTTTTGAAACGTCCCCAAGTGACCGTTCTCGCATAAGCGGTATCCCATGATTTGGAACCGCGAACCTCCGGCGTTTCTGAAATCCAGAACGTTCCGGTATCGTTCGCGTCCAATTCCCAGCGTTTTTTATGATAGAAAATTGCCATCGACTCGCCGTTGTTTGGGTCTTTGTTGCGGCTGATACCAATCACGTCATAATTTTCCGCCAATGCGGATTTGAAATACTCATATTGATTCTTTTCGATTTCGGGGTTGATCACACATTCCTGAACGCCGACAAAATCATAATCGCCGGAAAGAATCACATCGCGTGCCTGTTCTTTGCGGTTTTGCCATGAATTCTCGCCATCATTGGCGGTACTGATACGCACATTAAACGACAACGCTTTTATTTCCGTAAAATCCTTCGGGAGTTTTGCAAGGTCGGGGCGATTGGTCGTAATGCTGACAACGCCTGCTTCGCGCAGTTGACGCATTCGCACCGGATCGTCTACTGTCCATGCCCAAACCGTCAAACCGGCGTCTTTCAAACCTTTTACAACTTTCGGCGAAAGTGAGCTGTGATTCAAATCAAGCAAATTCGTATTGATTTCTTTTGCGGCGGCAACGAGAAAATTGACAAGTTCGTCTTCGCTTTTTTCCCACTTCTCGCCCCAAAGCCACGCAGCCGGAATCGTCGGCGCAATTTGACGCACTTTTTTGACCACGTTTTTAGAAAACGCGATAATCACGACATGATTTTCCATGCCCGCTGTTTTCACCGCATCCACGACTTTTTGTTCGATACCGTCTTGTTTGATTTCGATGATGGGAATGTTTTCTGTATTTTTCGCGACCGCGAGTAATTCTTCGAGCGTTGGAACTTTTTCACCTGCGAATTTTGGCGACTTCCAGCTTCCGGCGTCGAGTTTGCGGATTTCTTCTAACGTCAAATCGGCGGGACGCACCGGTTTCGGTTTGCCGTTCACGGTTTCCGCTTTTACGTTGGTTGTCCGGTTGAACGATCCATCGTGCAGCGCGATAATTGCGCCGTCTTTGCTGGCGTAAACGTCGAACTCGTTTCCATCTGCTCCGGCTTGAATCGCGGCTTCGGCGGAAATTACTGTATTTTCGGGATAAAGAAACGAAAAACCGCGATGTGCCACCACTGGCAAGTCGGGAATCTTGAATTCAATTTCCGCCGCAAACGACGACAAACAACACAGCACGCACACCGCGACAATCACCGCCGGACAAATTTTTCGTATTTGCATTTTTTTCTTTCCGTTAAATGTGAAAGTTCACTTATTGACACGAGGATCATTATACTATATCTTGCTTTGGAAAATCAACCGGTCTGGAATGTGATTTTAGATTTTCCAAATCATCTGAATTCCTAATTATTCACTTATGTTACGCATGAGCTATCGTAACTATTCAGCCGCTCCAACCCAATAAATTTGCACTGAGCGTCTGAATAGTTACCTTCTAAAAAAATACACGGATCATTTTTTAAAAATACGCATCTTTTTTTAATAAAGGTACGGACAATTACAATGGAAAATACTTACACAGACCTCATGCGTAACATGAGTTATTCATGGAGTTTATAGGCGAAATAAAAGTGCAATTTTTCGCCGTGAGAAGTATATCATCACTATTTAGCTTAAGAAATTATTTTCAAAATTTTCAAATTCACCTGTTGACAAGCTCACTTTTTGCTACCATAATTACCTATGTGTAGAATTTACTTGATTAAACAAAATTATGGTGATTTTGTTAATCAATTTTCAAAAATGTAAATGTTTAGAAGGACTTTCAGCGATGAAAAAGTTGAACAAAGCGTTTAATTTTCTTGGATTGTGTCAGAATATTGCGGGGGGGGGGGGTACGCAATATGGTTAAAATACCATATTTTACGTGCGATTTCCCTCTTTTTTGCCCGTATTATTGCGAGCATTTCTGCCCGATTTGGAAAACAATCTTCTGTTCGTCGAGCGTTTACGCTGGTCGAGCTTCTGGTTGTGATTGCGATTATTGGAATTTTAATCGCGCTTCTCTTGCCCGCAGTTCAAGCGGCACGCGAAGCTGCACGCAGGATGCAGTGCGGTAACAATCTCAAGCAGATAGGTTTGGCGATTCACAACTATCTGGACGCCAGTAAGGGGATTTTTCCTCCGCAGCATCTTAATCGTGGAGGAGTATCTCTCACGGCGAGAAATTACTCCTTTTTCACCTGTTTGTTGCCGTTTATAGAACAAAATGCTCTTTACGAGCAAATTTACGGCAGCACGACAATCACTCCGCCTTGGAATGCCGGACAAGCAGGCGGCGAACCGTGGCGGGTGGATGTTGCCGGCTTTCTTTGTCCTAGCGACGGCAACAACAAAAAGCCGATGGATACCGCAGCTGGACGTATCAATTACCGCGTTGCCAATGGAGACTGGGTCTATGTTGGTCCTGGTACGGGAGTGAATCAACGGCGCGGACTTGTCGGTTGTAATGAACCTGCTTTGCTCAACGACGTGGTAGATGGAACAAGCAATACAATTTTTGGTAGCGAACACGGGACAGGCGGAAACATGAACCATGTTCTTTCCGGTATTGCTGTGGTTCCGGGCGTGTTTGATGGTGCAGGGTATCTTGCTAATCCGCAGCTTTGTCTTTCGGCGAAAACAACAGGAAATCAAATCGGCGGAACCGGAGTTCTTGTCGCTCCCGAACAAGAAGGTTCTGCGGCTTTAGGGTATCCGATAACCATTCATGGATTCTCTTGGGGAGACGGGGCGTCTTTATACGTTTGTTTCAACTCCATTTTACCGCCAAATTCTCCCACTTGTTCCAGTACGGATAATTTTCCGCAGAATGCACGCTCGCTCATTGCTCCCACCAGTTATCACACCGGCGGAGTCAATACCGCGCGGCTGGACGGATCGGTGGGATTCGTTTCCGACACGATTGACGTTGGTACTCGTTTGAACGAACCGCCGGGAACATCAGCAACCGCATTTCCTGTCGGAGCTTCCAAGTATGGCGTTTGGGGTGCGCTTGCAACTCTGGAAGGAAAGGAATCTGTTTCTGTGCCGTGATTTCTGTAAAAATATGTTTATTGTTAATTTTCGACTTCATTCTTTTGAGGAGATATTTTGTTATGAAAAACCTTGTTTCTATCAGTTTCATTACTTTATTTTGTCTTGCCGCGTTTGGCTGTAACTCTAAATCAAATTTAAACGGTTTGGTTTCTTGTGAAGGAAAAGTCACGTTCAAAGGCGAGGCGTGTTCCAATGCGAGAATTAGTTTTTCTCCAACCGGAAGCGGCGGAAATCAACGTGCCGCAAGCGGAACAGCCGATTCGTCGGGCGCGTTTACAATGACAACGTTACAGTCGGGCGATGGCGTTTTTCCGGGCGAATACTCGGTGACAATTACGAAATACGAGTTTCTCAAAACGGCAACCAAACCGTTAAAAGATAACGAAGAATCTCCGCCGTTAAAACAAGAAAATAAACTTCCGGAAAAATACGCCGATACCAAGAAATCCGGTTTGACAATTACTATCCCGGAATCAGGAACAAAAAATGTTTTGTTTGAACTTCAATGATTGTTTATTTGAAAAACCACTTTAATAATTGGAAAGGTTGAATAATGATTCACTACACAAAACAAAAAGATTCAGGAAACAGCGTGAAATGCCGTATTTTCGGGTTTACGCTTGTTGAACTTCTTGTAGTGATTGCGATTATTGGAATTTTAATCGCATTGCTTTTGCCTGCTGTGCAGGCGGCACGGGAAGCGGCAAGAAGAATGGCTTGTTCCAACAAAATGAAACAAGTCAGTCTTGCGCTTCACACCTATCACGACGCAAACAACTCAATGCCGTGCGGCGGTTCACGGTATAAGCGAGTTCGCGCACGTTACAGTGCGTTAGTTTCCTTGCTGCCGTACATCGAACAACAGGCAGCTTACGACAACATTCTTACTGCGAATGTTGACGTTTGGACAGTCAACGCTTGTTGGACGATAGATTTGGACACGTTGGTTTGTCCATCGGATTCCGCCGGATACCGAGTTAAAACCGGTACGGCAAACAACACCGATCATATCGCCCGATCTAATTATCGTCTTTGCACAGGCGATTGGGTCGATAGATCGGAACAATCCAATTTTCTCAATCCGCGAGGTGCGTTTGCGCTTTCGCCTCATAAATACAGGTCGATGGCAAGCGTTTCCGACGGCTTGAGCAACACAATTTTTTTTATTGAAGCGAATGTTGCACCGGGACGCGGAAATAATATCGGAGGAAATATAGCTTCCAATATTACCGGAATCCCAACAGGTGCGACAGCCGATCCAAGTACAGCTTTGAATTTAACCGCTTGTATTGCCGCAAAAGACGGAAATAACTATAAAAGCGATCAAGTGATTGTCAATAACAGAGCAGGACGGCGGTTTGCTGATTCAGGCGGATTGTATTTGTCCGTCGCAACGATTTTACCGCCAAATAGTCCGAGTTGTAATGCGGACGCAAGCGCAGACGATAATGCCACATCAGGAAATTACGATGCGGCGGCAGCCAAATTGATTTCTGCGTCCAGTAAGCATACTGGCGGCGTAATGGCGGGACGCGGCGACGGAAGCGTCTTTTTTGTGTCCGATACAATCAACGCTCAAACATCAGGAAGTGTCTATCCTCTTTGCGTCAAAAGCGGAATGTCACCTTTTGGAATATGGGGAGCAATGGGAAGCATCAACGGTGGAGAATCGTCCGCTGCGCCGTGATGTCAACTCAAAAATTCCTGCTTATTTCACATTTGAGGGAGGGATTGATTTGTAAAATACTGTAACACTATTCAGTCGCTCAAACCAAATAAATCCGCACCGGGTAATAATCTTAAGGGAACTTCTAAAAACATTCTCTTTTTGCTGTACCATTTTCGCAAATACTGTATTTTACAATATTGTAATTTTTGAAATGCAGGTTTTTAGAAGTTCCATTAATGACGAGGTCTCCATTGACTCGTTACCCGAAAGATTGTACCATTGCCGCCCTTATTTATAAAGTTTCCCTTAGTAGCCCGAATTGTACCCCCAACGCGCCCTTATGCCCTTATTTTTTAGATCATGGATTGTTACTCAAAAATACTTGAACGAAAAGTAAGGGAATAAGGGCGCATATTGGCATCAATTTGGGCTACTAATGGAATTTCATAAATAAGGGCGGCAATAATAATCTTTTTCGGTAAAATGGACAGTAACTATACAGTTGCCAAATGCGAATTTATTGGCATTGAGCGACTGAAGAGTTATGAACCAACTTTATTGATTTTTGGAAGGGAAATGTCAATTTACTTGACCAACTTTTCTGAAATTGATAGAATATGAAATTCCCCAGATGTGAAATTTCGTTCTTTTAGAATAGCATTCCTCGTTTATCGTATCTCTAAAGTCTCTCTTGTCCTTAACGTTCCTCTTTTGATGAAAATCGAATTTTCAAGCGTGAGGAGTGTACATGACAAAAAAATAAACGCGAATATACGAGCAACGAAGGATACGAAAATAATATCACGTAAATTATCACGCCTATTGTAAGACATTGGAAAATCACCCCTAAATTTAGGAACATCACATGAACAGAAGAAATTTTTTGAAACTTTCCTCGCTTGGTGCAGGAACGATAGCGTTTGCGAATTCTCTTCCGCTATGTTCAATTTTTGCGAAAGAAAATCTGTCGCAATCGAAAAAAGCGGATTTGAAACTGACCGTTCAAACATGGTCGTTTCGGTTGTTCGACATTGACGAAGGCATCCGCAAAACGAAACAAGCCGGCGTAAAGTTTGTCGAAATTGCGGGTAGTATTCGCATCAAAGGCGAAAACAAACGTGCTGTTGCGATGACCGCAGAAGAACGCAAATGGTTTCTGGCGATTGCGGAAGAAAATCAGGTGCAAGCAATCAGTGTTGGTGGAAACAAAGGAACGCGGCAGGAATTTGATTTCGCGGCGGAACTCGGTTTGACTGTTATGCAAGGAGAACCGGATTTCGAGCGTTTGGTTGAGGTTTCCAAGCTGGCGGAAGAATATAAAATCCGTTTTGCTTTGCACAATCACGCCAAACCGAATCGTTATTGGAACTACAAAGAAACGCTGAAGCGGCTGGACGGTTGTTCGCCATGGCTTGGGTTTTGCCCAGATACTGGTCATTTTGCGCGGAGCGGAATCGATCCGTTGACAGTAGTGAAAGACCTGAAAGGACGAATTGTTAGCATCCATTTAAAAGATCTGAACGATGTGAATACGCAGGACGGTGAGAAAAAAGATTTGCACGACGTGATTTGGGGAACAGGAAAAGGGCAAGTAGAAGCGATTATTCACGAACTTGTTGAACAAAAAGTCCAAGCCCCCATCATTATTGAATACGAGTACAAATGGGAAGACAATGTAAAGGAAATCACCGAATGTGCAAAGTATTTCCATAACATCGTGCCGGATGCGGCGAAGTGAATAACTCATGTTACGCATGAGGTCTGTGTAAGTATTTTCCATTGTATACTTCTTGCACTTGAGTTTTCGGTTTTACGAATGGAGTTCAAACTGAATTTTACGATATAACGATGTCAGTGAAAACCGAAATTTCAAGTGCAAGAAGTATAATTGTCCGCATCTTTTTGTAAAATGATGCGTATTTTTTTAAAAATGATCCGTGTATTTTTTTAGAAGGTAACTATTCAGGGAACTTCTAAAAACATTCTCCGTTTGCTGTACTATTTTCGTAAATATAGTATTTTACGATGTCGTGTTTTTGGAAATGCAGGTTTTTAGAGATTGCCTCCAGTTGCCCGAACAGCTTTATTATTGCCGCCCTTATTTATCAAGTTTCCCTTAGTAACCAACAAAGCCCTCAAGATCGCCCTTATGCCCTTATTTTCGTTAGTTTGGATAACAATCCATGATCTAGAAAATAAGGGCGGCAACGGTAAAGCCGTTCGGATAACTCTACAGTGTAATGCGGAGTTATTATTCTACACTCTCGAAATCAATACACCATACTTCGGATTGAATTGAGACACTGCGTAACATGAAGTATAAAAAATTCTCTCGACTCATCAATGATCATTATCTTCTTGCGTATCAATTATTCCCAAAGAGTTTGCGAAAACAATTGTCCGAAATCTTGACGAAGCAAAAAATAGTATGAACGGCTATAAAGAATCCATAAGAACCGTTTATGCAAGTTTGAATTTTAGATGTTTCCATAAAAACAAAATTTTATCAATAAACTTTGGATACATTGTTATCATAGAAAATTTTCTAGAAATTTTGAAAATATTTCAAATACGCAAATATTTTCATTAAATTTTCCCTTTACCTGTACATAATAGATAACAGTAGAAATTACTCGCCTTGGCAAATGTCACATGAATGATTTTTTCTGCAAATAAATTTAATAAAGTATACAAAAGAAAAATTAAGAAAAACTTTTGGATTTTTATTTGCGGTGTAATGATTAAACAGAAAAATAACAATCATTGATTCGAAAATCAATGCGGCGATTATTAATGACAAACAATGGAATGAAGCTAGATTATCTTTTTTATTGAAAAGAACCGTTGACTTGTTTTTGTTTGTCGCAATAAACCGGATGTTAGTATTTTTCCTGCCTGACCATGACTTTGTGAGACATTGCTTGTCATGCGGAGATGCTTTGAAATATGGACTGTACAAACAAAGAAACATAACACAGACGTATTTTTATCGCTGTTTACCGCAGATATTTATTTTGAACGCTTAACTGGAAATTAACATGAAGGAAACTCTTATGAAAAAACTTTTGTTCATCTTGTCTCTTGCCGCTTCAACGATTCTTTTCAATACCATGAGTCGAGCGGACACGTTTTATATCGGTACTGGAACGCCGGTAACAAGTAAGTATAACGCCAGCGGCGCCAACGTCTCTGGAACTATCACAGACGCGAATAAAGATGGTTACGCTGATGGTCGTGCCGGAAGCTCCGGAAAGCATGAAGACCCAACAAACACCCGCGACGCCAATTGGACGGTTATTTACACGGACGTCTTTGCTTCCGAGTATAAGGCACGGTTTGAAAAAGGAGATAGTTCGGAATTTAACGCAAGACTTTCCGCCGTTGAGTATGAACTTTCTCAACTTGGAAATACGGAGTACGGATATGTGGATGCTTGGAAAGATTATGGAGCTACAGGACATAGTAAAAAATACATGGGATCGACAAACACCAGAGCGAGCGGCGTAGTTTATGGAAGTACAGCCGACCTTTTTTCAACAAGCGGGATCGGCTGGAATCAAGGCGGGCTTTCCAATTTTTCCGACAATGGATCCGGCGTCATTACAACATACGGCGGTGGTTATTTTGACGAAGCCGGTCAATACACGTACAATCCTGATCATACGATTGATTATATCGGTCATAACGACTTGCTTACGAGTGGTTTTACGCCCGTTCAATCGGGGATTGTGGCGTTCATAACCGGTTTTGACATGAAGGCGGGATTTAATTACATCAATGGTTCGTTTTCCGTGATGGGCGAGTTATTGGGAATTTATCTCAACGGCGTTCTTTTGAGTAACAACCTTTATTACTTGAGCGACGATCTTGTTTCGGAAGGTTACGCTTATACAGGACAATACAATCTCGAAATTGATTTGACAAACAGCAGCGTTGCCGCGTTATTAAATGCGAGCGGTAATAATAATATCGCTTTTATGGTTGCCGGTATTCCGCATAAATATACAGGAACGGACAGCTACGTTTACAACGATAGTATGTCGTTTATTGCTTTATCAGCGGACATTGTGCAAAATACGAATCCGTTGGTCCCGGAACCTGCTACATTTCTTCTCTGGGCATTTGGAAGTCTGGGAGCGCTCGGTTATTACGGCAAACGACGACGCCAGAAGTAACAGTCGCGGACTCATCTACTCATCACACTTTAAAATTTGTCTTTCACAAAGACGCCAAAAACACTGATTTTAAAAAATAAATTCTTTGTTGTTCCGTGTCTTTGTGAGAAAACATAAATTGAAAGTAGTTTTAGTATAGAAAGTTTCTAAAAACCTCATTTTCAATAAATTTTACCGTTGAAAAATAAGGGCTTACGAATATTCTGGGGAGATTTTAGAAG
>JAIRYX010000484.1 GCA_031267635.1 Planctomycetaceae bacterium | reverse complement strand
CCAATGCAAATCAATTGGGATTTATAAGTGGCGTTTGGTATGCAGCAACATTTCAAATTGGACAAGGAAGAGGAGTCGATGATTATGGAAAAATCTTTGTCACAAAATGTGAAATTGATAGCACTTTTACAAAACTTACAAAAACAACATGGAATCCTAATACCGGATTACCATTTGAATTACCTTCAGAATATTGTTATACAATAGAATGGTAAAGAATAATATTTTTTGATTTTTATTCTTTGATGCAATGTAATTTCACAGTGTTGACTTGATATAAACGATAATAATTCTGGATTTTTTCAACTCACCCTTATGAAAGAAAATATAAGGGGATAGAAATTGAAAAAAGACGTGTGTAAATAATAAAATTATAAATATACCGAACATCATTGAGAATTTTGTTTTGGTAAAACGTATTATCCTTTGGAAATAGTTTTTTCTGCGTTGTCAAAAGTTCAAAACTCAATGGTATTCGGTATATACCATATTTGTAAATAGTTCTATCAATTTATTTCATTTACTAAAAAATTGATAAAATGACTGATCATCGTGAATCATTTTGTAAGTGGTTTCGATTTCGAATTCTTTGAGTTTTTCATCTGTTTGTATTTCATTAAAACCAGCAGCATAATAACGCCCATTGTCTTTATAGAAAAAAGCATATTCATAAATTATTTTTAGTGTATCATTTTTTACAGGTACATGATTTTGAAGAATAAGTGCAGTGTATCTCCCTTGTTTTACTTCACCTATACAATAAAGCAAGCGATTTATACTTTGCTTAATGTTATTACTGGCTAAATAATCTTTATAAGATTGTAGTTCATTTTCAGGATTTTTAAAAAATTTTTTATACGTCTCATACTCATTTTTGTTTTCATTAGTCCTATTTTGCATGTAAATAATAAAAGTGTACAACGGGGATTTATCATACATCATTGGAAATTGAAACTTATCCATTAATTGCAAATTAATAGGAATAGGAAATTTTTTAACTTCAAATTCACGAGGAATTTTTTTCCCGTTCCATTCATCGACAAATGGAATTGCGTCGTATGTTTCAATCAAATTTAGCAGTTCTTGTTTTTCGTTTTCGAGTTGTTGTTTTTTCGTTTCATAACAAGAAGAAAAAACAACGAAACCAAGCAATAAAACAAAATAGTAACAACCTTTTTTTGAATTTTTCATTACGTCACCTTGAATCTTAATTTTTTATTTGTAAAACCGGAAAATGAGACATGTCCTAACTTTTTTTTGCATGTGTCATTCATTCTGAAATATATATATTCTAACACATTAAAATCCCAAAACAATAAATTTCCCAAAAATCTTTCTGCATACTATCAGTGCGGAAATCCAACATCTACTCATTTATTGAAAGGACAAAAACAATGAGTACCAATTTTTCAAGTCACGGTTCGTCGCATTGGTTGCCGACAGCTTCGTGCTTATTCCTCGTTTCGGAAAATATTGTCGGTTATCTCTTCGGTTCTAAAGATTCCACGCGGGAAATGATTCTTGAACCGGGCGACTATACATTGGAAATCACATCGCCGGAACCGAGTTGGAAACACTCGCTTTGGACTGTTCATGAAATTCCCGAACTTTGAAAGGACAAGACAATGCAAGCAACGCCTCAAAATACGATTTTCGTTACCGCCTTGACGCATACGAATCAAGATTTTTTTACAGTAATGTCAACAGCACGAAAAAACGATGTTTTTGTTCATGTTTTGAAAACCAACGTTTATCCGCCGAATCTCTGGAGATTGAAGATGGTAACATTACATCATCATCTCAAAGAACAAAAGTCGTCGGGAAAAGAATATTTCTTTTTTTTCGATGCGTATGACGTGATTTTTCTGAAACATCGTGATGAAATTTTGCGACGGTTTAATGAGGTCTATAACGGAATCACGATTTTTAACGCGGATTATCCGAGATCGCTTTACCCTTATACGAACAGCGACGTATGTTACGCTCAAGATGAACTAAAATCGACGTGGCTGATTAATTGGATTCAAAACGGCGATACGGAAACTTCGCGGATGCTCAATACCGGTCTGTTTGCCGGACGAATCGACGATTATCTCTCGCTTTTTGATACGGTGTGTCTTGTGAAATCCGATTTTTTGAAGCGTCAAATGCCGTTTCCTTTAGCGAACCGTCTTTATGAAGACTTATCGGTGGAGAAAGTCAAGCAGGACGATCAACTGGTGTTTTGGCTGACAATGCTAAATTATCCGAATTTGTTTCATATTGATTCGCGTAAGGAATTGCTTACGGTAGCCGCCACCGGTTCTATGATGGAACGGAATCTGGAAGAGTATCGCACGACCAGTCGTGAGCGTCCATTAAAGGATGGAACGTATATCGGTAGCGCCGTTCTACTTCATTCTGCCGGCGGTTCCGTCAGAAATATGGGATTTGTCTATCGGCATCAGTTGCACGAGCCGGTCAGGACATCGGAAGCAAGTGGAGCGTTTATTGAAAATTTATCATTCATGGAGAAATAAAAACATGTATTATTTGACTATCAGCGCCGTGTTTCGGCAGGAAAATCAATGGCTTGAAGAATGGATTCGTTATCATCAAAAAGTCGGCGTCGAACATTTTTACCTTTACAATAACGATATTGATTCTGCGAAGTCGGATTGCATTTTGCAACCGTTTGTCGAGCAAGGTCTCGTAGAAAACATTCGTTTTCCGGGAACTTATATCCAGTTGGCACAAATTCAAGATGCGATGCGCCGAGCCATTCATCAAACGTTCTGGCTTGCCCTTATTGATCTGGATGAGTTTATTCTCGCTCGTCAATATGACGACATTCGAGATGTGTTGCGGGATTATGAAACCTATAGCGGTTTGGCTGTCAATTGGAGTATTTTCGGAACAAACGGCTATTATGAAAGTCCGCCGGATCAAATTAATCATTTGTTACGCCGCGCCGAAGAGACATTTTCCGTCAACCGTCATATCAAGAGTATTATTCAGCCGCAATATGCCGTTACGGAAATGATTGCCGATCCTCATGCGTTTCAGTTTCATACCGGTTACGCGGTGGGAGAAAAATATGATCCGGTTCATTCGCCGTGGCGTGATTATTCGGCGGATAAAATTCGGATCAATCATTATGCACTGCGTTCCGTTCGTGATTTTTGGGATACCAAAGTTGCACGCGGTCAGGCTTCACCGATTCCAGACCGTGACCAAGATTTTTTCGACGCTCACGATAGGAACGAAGTTTTTGACGATGAAATTTCACACAGATTTGGAAAACAACAAAATAGAGAAAGAGAACTTTTATGAATACTATGTCTAAACAAAACGAACCGATAACGATACTTTTAACTGGTTCCGTTATTCAAAATCATCCCGGAATACTTTCAACCGGCATTCAAAATTCTTGGGAGCGGTTGTCGGATTATCTTTGTGCGATTCCGTTATGGCTGGCAGAGCCAGAAATAGAACATGTGATTTATTGCGACGCCGGAGGATTCAAAATTCCTGAAGAGATTTTTGAAAGTCCGAAGTTTGAATCGTTGGAGTTGGACTTAAAAGAAATTTGTCGGAAACGCGGAAAGGGAACCGGCGAAGCCATGAGTATGGAATACGCGATGCAACACAGCCGATTGCTTGGAAAGAATTTTTTCAAATGTACCGGACGGTTGTTTGTCAAAAACTTTTCGGAGATTCTGCAAACGATGACGCCGATTCAACCTTATTTTTATCTCTGTAAAGATCACAAAGTTCAATGGGGAGATACCCGTTTTTACTGGATGAATCGTGATTGTTATGAAGAATCTCTCCAGCCGTTTCTCGACAGGATGAACGATTTTGAAGGACGAATTGCCGAGTTCATTTATTATTACCACGCTCAGGAATACCGGCAGTTACCTCAACCGGTTTATATCGGACGAAGCGGCCACACCGGTCAGATTTACGCGGAATATTTTTCCGACGAAGTCCACGCTAACGCTGTTCGGCTTATGAAAAAACTGAATCCTTCCCTTTAACATGATCCATTATAAACAACAATTAAGAGACACAACAATTAAGCAATTTTCAAAACAAACAATAAAATAACGCCGCGTGAAAGTTCGTGCGGCAAAATAACAATTTTCTAGTCTATGAAAGGACAAAGACAATGAGTTCCAATTTTTTAAGTAACGGTTCCGTTAATATACCATCCGTGGCTATTAACCGTCACTTTTCAAATCATGTTGATTGGTTATAATATTGACGTTGTGTTTAGGATATTCCATTTTTATCAAGGAGGTTATCATGCTTCGCCGAGCTTATACAGAACAAGAAAAACAAACGTTTCATCATTTGCGATTTCAT
>JAIRYX010000449.1 GCA_031267635.1 Planctomycetaceae bacterium | reverse complement strand
TCAAGGAGTTCCGCCGAGTGTTCACCCGATACGACAAACTTGATGATACCTATAACGCTTTTATCGCAATCGCAAACATCGCCGTCTATCTAAAAATTAGCGTCAACACTACCTAGTTATTTTTAGGAGAGTCGGCTCCGTTTGTATAAGTTGTTTTATTTTTTCAATATCACCCCTCAAAACAGCTTCAATAATAATTTCCTTATTATTTTCAGAATGATACTCTGATTTACTTGGTACGGTTTTTAATTCATCAGACTCCTTTATGATTTTTTTCTTTTCGGTATTTTCGTTGACATCATTTTGTTGTTTGGTTTGAGGATGTTTATATTCCTCCTGTTTTTCGGCTTTATCATACTTGAATGCATCGCGAATTGCTTTTGCTTCTTCGTTGTTAGGTTTATATCCCTGTTTTTTGGCTTTGTCATACCAATAGGCTGCTTTTTTCTCATCTTTTGTAACTCCGATGCCCTTAGCATAACAATCACCAAGATTGAGTTGGGCTCGAGCGATTCCTTGTTCTGCAGCTTTATGAAACCACTTGACCGCCTCTTCTAAATCTTTTGTGATACCGTTACCGTTGTAATAACAAACGGCAAGATTGAATTGGGCTTGAGCGATTTCTTGTTCTGCAGCTTTATGAAACCACTTGACCGCTTCTTCCATATTTTTAGTAGTACCGCTACCGCCCGCATAACAAACACCAAGATTGAGTTGAGCTTGAGCAATTCCTTGTTCTGCAGCTTTACGGAACCATTTGAACGCTTCTTCTAAATCTTTTGTAATACCGATGCCGTTGGCATAGCAAGTACCAAGATTGAGTTGGGCTTCTGTATATCCTTGTTCCGCTGCTTTACGAAACCATTTGAACGCTTCTTCCAAATCGTTGGTAACACCGTCTCCATCTTTATAACACATACCAAGATTGAATTGAGCTCTGTCAGATCCTTGTTCCGCTGCTTTGTGATACCACTTGAACGCTTCTTTTAAATCTCTTGTAACGCCATTACCATTGGTATAACAATTACCAAGATTGAATTGGGCTGCAATATGTCCTTGTTCTGCAGCTTTTTGATACCATTTGACTGTTTCCTTGAAATCTTTTGTAACACCGTAGCCTTCTTTGTAACAATTACCAAGGTTGAATTGGGCAGCTGCAAATTCTTGTTCCGCCGCTTTCTGGTACCACTTGACCGCTTCTTTCAAATCTTTTGTAACGCCGTCACCAGTTGTATAGCAATTACCAAGATAGAATTGGGCTTCGGCAAATTCTTGCTCTACCGCTTTTCGGAACCATTTGACTGCTTCCTTGAAATCTTTTGTAACACCATTACCTTCATGATAACAATAACCAAGATTGCATTGGGCTTCGGCATCTCCTTGTTCCGCTGCTTTTTGGTACCATTTGATCGCTTCTTTTAGATCTTTTGTAACGCCGTTACCATTTTTATAACAAACACCAAGATTGTATTGGGCTTTGGCATCCCCTTGTTCTGCGGCTTTACGAAACAAATTGAATGCCTCAACGAGATCTTTTGTAACACCTTCACCGTTGTAATAACAAATACCGAGAGCCCATTGACTTTCTGCAATACCTCGTTCTGCAGCTTTACGAAACCATTTGACCGCTTCAACGAAATCTTTTGTAACGCCGCTGCCATTATAATAACAAAGACCAAGATTGAGCTGAGATCTGGCATCTCCTTGTTCTGCGGATTGACGATATATCTTGAACGTATCTTCTAAACTTTCTGGAACACCGTCAGTTTTTTTAAGTAATCTATCAAGACACGATTGAGCTATGGTATCTCCTTGTTCCGCTGCTTTTCTGTACCACTTAATTGCTTCTTTTAAATCTTCTGTAATGCCTTCACCATTTTCAAAACAATTACCAAGGTTTATTTGGGCATAGACATTTCCCTGTTCTGCTGCTTTTCGTAACCACGTAACTGCCTCTTTTGAATCTTGTGTAACGCCGTCACCATGTCTATAACAATTACCAAGATTGGTTTGACCATTGGCATTTCCTTGTTCTGCTGATTTTCGGAACCATTTAACCGCTTCTTCTAAATCTTTTGTAACACCGTAACCATGTTTATAACAAAGACCAAGATTGCTTTGGGCACCAGCATTTCCTTGTTCAACTGCTTTTTGATACCATTTGATCGCCTCTGCGTAATCTTGTGAAACGCCGTTACCTTTTCTATAAAAAAAGCCGAGATTGTTTTGAGCATTAGCATTTCCCTGTTCGGCGGATTTGCGATACCATTTTGCTGCTTCAACATAATCTTTAACAACTCCTTCACCATATTCGTAACAAACACCGAGCCGGAATTGACCTTCGGAATTTTCTTGTTCGGCGGCTTTATGGAACCATTTTATCGCTTCGGCATTATTTTTCTCTGCGTCAACAAAGTACAGTCCGTACAAAATCTGTCCTTCGGCAATTCCTTCTTCAGCAGCTTTTTTCCAAATCGAAAGTTTATCGTTTTGTTTTTTCTCGATATAACCTTTACGGCTGCCTCCTCTGCTCTTAGTGTAATCCTGATAATCCTTGAACTCACTAAGAATCTGATTTTTTGTGTCATTTGTTCGTACTTGTGATTTGGTGTAATCCGCATCCTGAAGAATTTTTTTCTTTTCTTCGGTATTAGCAAGATCAAGTGGAGTCTTACTGTCGTTATTTTTTACTTTTACATCAGCCCCTTGTGATATGAGATATTTCAATACGTCAGCATTGGAATTATTCATTGCCGCAAAATGAAGCGGAGTTAGATCATTGATTCCTTTCACATTCAAGTCTGCACCCTCCGAAACAAGATATTTCAATATTTCAACATTTGGATTCATAAGTGCGGCTAAATGAAGTGGAGTATAACCTGATTTATTTTTTAATTTTATATCCGCCCCTTGTTCAACAAAATATTTAAGTACGTTGACATTAGAATTAGTCAGTGCCGCTGTAAAAAATGGAGTTATGTCATCTTTATCTGCTTCGTTTATTTTTGCTCCTTGTGAGACGAGATATTTAAGTACGTCAACATTGGAATTATTGCCTGCACTATGGAGAGGAGTATCACCGTTATTATCTTTTGCGTTTACATCTGCTCCTTGTTCGACAAGATACTTAAGTATATCAACATTAGAACTCTCAAATGCTACTTTATGGAGGGGAGTCTGACCGAGTACCGATTTGACCTTTATATCCGCCCCTTGTGAGATGAGGTATTTCAATACGTCAACATTAGGATTCTTCCATGCCGCAAAATGAAGCGGAGTCTCTCCATTTGTATCTTTTGCATTTACATCTGCGCCTTGTGAGACAAGATATTTCAATACGTCAACATTGGAATTAAAGAATGCCGCACTATGAAGCGAAGTTACGCCTGTTTTATCTTTTTCGTTTACATCTGCGCCTTGTTCGACAAGATACTTCAATACATCAACATTAGTATTTGAGCTTACTGCCGCATGAAACGGTGTAAAATCGTACTCATTTTTTACTTTTACACTTGCACCTTGGTCGACAAGTTTTTTTACTTCTCTAAGTGAACCGTTTTTAACGGTTTCAAAAAATTTTGACTGAATGTTTGTTTCTGCTGTTTCTACCCGTGTGCCGGTAAAAACTATGGAAACACAAATAAACAGTAAACTAGCTAAATATCTTTTCATTTAATTTCTCCTTGAAATTTAAAGGGGTCATGTTATGGTCAAACAAACCGTCTTGTTTGACAGTTTCGCTATTTTTTCAATCAACAGATTTGACAAATCGACCAGACAAAAAATCTGGTTCAAATCTATTACCAAGTCCGCTAATCGTTATAGCAAATTTTTTAATTATCACCCTCCCTCTTGTAATGGGATATTACTTTGAAATAGGAATCTAACTGCGTCGGGATTTCCTTGATTGGCGGACTTACGAATCCATTTGATCCCCTCAACAGTATTACCCCCCAACATGTAACATGCACCAAGTTTAAATTGACCATTAGAATCTCCTTGTTCTGCTGCTTTACGATACCATCCGATCGCTATAGTCAAATTTTTTGTAACACCAGTACCGCTGGCATAACATAAGCCAAGATTGCATTGACCTGAAGCGTTTCCTTGTTGTGCCGCTTTACGGTACCACTTGACCGCTTCTTTAATATCTTCTTTAACACCGTAACCATTTTCATAACAAACGCCAAGATCGCGTTGGGCTTGAGCATATCCTTGTTCTGCCGCTTTTCGGTACCACTTGAACGCCTCTTCTAAATCTTTTTTAACGCCAACGCCATGCTCGTAATAAGATCCCAAGTTCCTTTGACCATAAGCAAATCCCTGCTCTGCGGATTTGCGATACCATTTTGCCGCTTCAACATAATCTTGAGAAACTCCAGTACCACTCTCGTAACAGTAACCGAATCTAGCTTGACCTTCTGCATTTCCCTGTTCGGCGGCTCTACGGAACCATCTTGATCCTTCGGTATTGTTTTTCTTTACGACAGTAAAGTACAGACCGTACAAAATCTGTCCTTCGGCAATTCCTTGTTCAGCAGCTTTTTTCCAAATCGAAAGTTTATCGTTCTTTTTTTCCTCAATATAATCTTTACTTTTTCCATTGTTTTTAACGTAGTCCTGATAATCCTTAAACTCATTAAGAATTTGTTTAGTCGTGTCATCCGTTTGCTTTTGTGATTTAATAAATTCCTGATCCTCATCGCAGAGTTGATCAAGTTTGACGTTTGCTGTTTTTCCGCCTGGTAAATCAATATTGACAATTTCGTTTTCAAATTTCACGAAATCGCCCTCGATCTTATGTCCGTTTTTCGCCGTCCATGTACGTGCATGAACGAATGGTACAAAGATAATGGAAATGGCAATTGTCAAAAAAATAATGTGTTTGTTGATTTTCATTTTTATGTGTTTGTTTGAAGTTGTCCTTTATTCTAAAAAGGAGTTAGTGTTTAATCGCAGGAACACCTTATTCCTACATGTGTCAATTTTCGGTAAAAAACAAATTACCGACAATCGTGTGAAATGATACGAAGTTTCTTAAATGGGTCTAATTTTGTGTTATGCTCAAGCTACTTCAAAATTCACGAAACTGAACACGCAAGCGTAGTATCGCGAAGTGGTTGTTCAAGGGCAAAGCCACGCCCACACTGGCTAGTCCGATTATTTAGTCCTTCGATGATTTGCGTCCTTTCTCGCGTAGGAATTTTTTGATATCTTCTGCCTTATCTGGAACGACATCAAGCGGCATTTCAGCACTCTTGTTTTTTACATTGACATCCGCCCCTTTCTCAACAAGATATTTAACTATTTCCAATTCGTTCCATTTAACCGCCTCCCAAAGAGGTGTTTCACCTTTGTTATCTTTTGCATTTACATCTAATCCTTTTTCCTCAACAAAATATTTAATTAACTCTATTTCGCCATCGCTGACCGGATAAAAAAGAAGAGTTCGACCATCGTTGTTTTTTACATTTGCATCCGCACCTTTCTCAACAAGATATTTAACAATTTCCAATTCATTCCATGTAACCGCCTCCCAAAGAGGTGTTTCACCTTTGTTATCTTTTGTATTTACATCTAATCCTTTTTCCTCAACAAAATATTTAGTCAACTCTATTTCGCCATTGCTGACCGGATAAAAAAGAAGAGTTCGACCTTCGTTGTTTTTTACATTGACATCCGCACCTTTCTCAACAAGATATTTAACAATTTCCAATTTGTTCCATTTAACCGCCCACTTAACCGCCTCCCAAAGAAGTGTTTCACCTTTGTTATCTTTTGCATTTACATCTAATCCTTTTTCCTCAACAAAATATTTAATTAACTCTATTTCGCCATCGCTGACCAGATAAAAAAGAAGAGTTCGACCTTCGTTGTTTTTTACATTTGCATCCGCACATTTCTCAACAAGATATTTAACAATTTCCAATTCGTTCCATGTAACCGCCCACTTAACCGCCTCCCAAAGAAGTGTTTCACCATTGTTATCTTTTGCATTTACATCTAATCCTTTTTCCTCGACAAAATATTTAATTAACTCTATTTTGCCATTGCTAACTGGGCGAAAAAGAAGAGTTCGACCATTGTTGCTTTTTACATTGACATCCGCACCTTTTCCAACAAGATATTTAACAACCTCTAAATTGTGATAACTAGCTGCCGCCCAAAGAGGTGTTTCACCTTCGTTGTTTTTTACATTGACATCTGCACCTTTCTCAACAAAATATTTAACAACCTCTAAATTTTGATAACTAGCTGCCGCCCAAAGAGGTGTTTCACCATCATCATTTTTTACATTTGCATCTAATCCTTTTTTCTCAACAAAATATTTAATTAACTCTAAATTACCATTACTAGCTGGATAAAAAAGAAGTGTTCGACCATTGTTGCTTTTTACATTGACATCTGCGCCTTTCTCAACAAGATATGTAACAACCTCTAATGTGCCATACCTACTTGCCTCCCAAAGAGGTGTTTCACCTTTGTTGTTTTTTACATTGACATCCGCACCCTTCTCAACAAGATATTTAACAACCTCTAATTCACTATGTACCGAAGTCTGTTTGAACGTTGGGCGTTGCCTTCGTTCAGCCTGAATATGCTCAACTACTACCCCAAGAGGTACTTCACCATTGTTGTTTTTTGCATTGACATCCGCACCTTTCTCAACAAGATACTTAATAACCTCCCAATCGTTATACTTAGCCGCCGCCCAAAGAGGCGTTTCACCATTATTGTTTTTTACATTGACATCCGCACCTCTCTCAACAAGATATTTAACAACCTCTAATTTGCCATGCCAGTTAACTGCATATAAAAGGGGTGTTTCACCTTTGTTGTCTTTTACATTGACATCTGCGCCTTTCGCAACAAAAGATTTAATTAACTTTAAATTGCCATTCCTAGCTGCATCGAAAATATCAAAACCACGAAATTGAAATGGAATATCACGAAGCGGAGGAAATTTGGACAATTGAGCGTAGCCGGTTAAAAATAAAACGGATACAAGTAATACGGCTAAAAGTGTTGTGAATATTGTTTTTTTCATTTTAAGTTTTTTCTTATACCCAAGCCGGTATGGGGGACAGGCTTCAGTATAATGTTATGGACCTAACTATTCAGTCGTTTGGTGTTTTTATTGTTTCGCGTTTTTCACGGTAAAAAAACATTCGGCTGAACAGTTATATTCCGTGTTTGCAAATTATAATTGTTTGTGGGTTGTTGTTAAAAACGTTTCTGATTTTCCGATGAAACCTACTGCCCACGAGCAACCGTTTCATGTTGTTACGCTTACGTGTTCAGCTCCGTGAATTTTCAAGTAGCTTTAGCATATTATTGCAATTCCATAAGAAATCGTGAGGCTTTTTCAGCCGCATCATTTGATGCCGGTGCCGGTACCGGTACCGGTGCTTCAGTTACATTTGAATTTCTTTCTTCCTCGTTGGGGCTATTTTTATCCCGCAAACCAGTTGCAACACCAGCCATAAAAAATGCTAAATCACTATTGCCATAGTTGCTGTCGCCATTGAACATTGCTTTCAAGGTTACCCATTCTTTTACAAGCTCGTCCTTTGTTTTGTGCCGCCCTAAACCGCGACCATAGTCAAAATAAAATGCGGAGACAACGTTCGACATATCCCAAAATTCACCATCCCTAAATTTAGTTGTTTTGTTCCGAAGATTCACAACATTTCTCTTATCTTGATGCATGTCTTTAAATCCTCCGAACTGCCCTGATAAAAATTCTTGACGCACAATAAAAGCAAGTAATTCTTGAGGCCATATTTTGACACCGGAGTTATCATATTGCTTCCAATGTATTTTTGCCCCATCAAAATCACCAAGTATGGCATCTGCTATACCGAAATGGTAAGCACAACATTTTTCATATCCTTGCATTTTTTTCAGTATTCCTTGAAAATCCGTGTATGATTCCCTGTTTCTTCTTTCAGCGAGAAGATGACGGCTTAAACCCGCTAATAAAAATATATTGTTTTTACTAAAATTATTTACTTTTTTATCGGCATTTTTTATCTCTTGTAAATCAATTGGTTGCCTTATTATTGATTTAACATACCAATTCATTAAAAACACATCAGCACTATCTGCCATACTTTCTGACTTTGTTTTTCCGCCTTGATTTAAACGTCCTGTATCAATGAAGCCGTTAGCTGAAACATTGTCACCTGCGATAATTGAAAAAGCTGCCAGAACCGCACAACTCTTTTTCCATTCATAATTGTCGTAATTTCGTTTTTCCATCATCATGTTAATTCTTTTTGATGCATCTTTTAGTCCTTCAAAATTATTTTGCTGGAACATGCCGGGCAGAACTTCAAAAATGAATTGCATACGTTGGGTAGGGCTGTCAATAGATTTCAGCGCATCAAAGAATTCTTTTAATATTTTACGATAGCGTTCTTTATCTTTTGCTGCATCGGCTAATTCAAGCAAAGAGTAAAATCTTTGCACATTGACAACAGGTTGAATATCATCTTTTTGCAATTCACGCAATGGTTTGAGCCATTCGTCGGGCTTGTTCAATGGCGGAGCGGAATTCGTTATGGTGATGGTTGTTTTGTCGGTCTGCTCCGTTGGTTTACCCGTTACATCAACATTATCGGAGCTGATTTTTTCTACTTCCGGCGAATCTGTTGTAAGCCAAGTTGGCGGTGGATTATCTATATCAAAAATTTCAACACTGATCAATTCTGCAAAAGAAATGAGAGTTGTTATTTTTTTGAGAGGTGCAAACGCATTCATTGATGTCATTCTGACTTCTTCGTTGTATGTACCTTGCAGGTTTTTGAACCATATTCTGACACGATATTTATTTTTTTCCCGAACCAATTTTTTGATACTTTCGGCGTTACCGCTTACTAGAATTCTTTCCCATTTAGGCAAAAAGCTACCGCTAGTATTAGCAACGGCTGTTTCGGCAATACCATACTTGTTGTCTAATATCTCACCGGTAACATCTGAAAAGGGTGAACGCAATTTAATTGATTTCGCAATCAGATAAAAATCTCTGGTTATGTAAATGGGAAAACTTGCCGTATAGCCATTGACTTTCACGTCGGAATCGTATGGAGAATAGGAATAGTCTTGGCAAAAAGTCTTACTTTTGATTTCTTTTAACTTTGCTCCAATAGTATCATTAGTGGATTTAATTCGTTTTTCAATTTCCGCCTTATCGAAGGCATCGGCGTTTCGTAATTTTCCATTTAATTCTTCTATCTTTTGCATTAATTCTGCTGTTCCGTATTTGAGCAAATTCTTAACAGTTACTTCTTTGTCAGTGAAGCCTGCTTCTGTTTTAATGTATGAAGTCAAAGAGGCATCCCGTGAAGAAGGTTTTTCATGTTTTTCCGCAACTTCATTTTTATCTTGGACAACAAATGGATTCGTATCATCTGTTTTTTTTGTCGTGGTATTTTTATCAGTGTTGTTTTCCGATTGCCGACGTTTGATAACAGCATCGGCGGATTCGTTAAGCAATTCGGATACGGTTTTATTGTCGTTCTTTTTATCACCGATTTCACCGAATGCGATTCCCATCATTAATTCCACCGCGTCAGGTTTACTGGTTTGTTCTGTCGTGTTTTGGGGTTCCGTTTTAGTTGTTGCATCTGATTTTGTTGTGTTGAATTTACTGTTTACATTTTCTTTCTTTTTTACTTCAGGGCTAAATTTACATTGCGGCAATACTTCTTGTAATTGTGCAATTCCAGATTCGGTAATTTTTTCACACTTTGACCAAGTGAAGTATTTCAATCCTGTTAACCCATTCAAATGTTCCAATCCGGCATCTGTGATGAGAGGACATTCACTAACATTAATACTTTCCAGTTGTTTATTTTCTTTCAAGTATTCCAAACCATCATCAGTGAGTTTTTTATTATAAGATAATTCAACCGTTCTTAATTTCGGTAAGTTTTTCAAATGTTGAAGTTCTGAACCTGCTATAGAATTACCAAATAAGTAAATCGTTTCTAGTTGTTTCAGCTCTTTCAGATATTTTAAACCTGATCCTGACAGATTCTTACAGAATCCCAAATGTAAGTCTTTCAGATTTGTTAAATCTTTTAGTCCTTCGAGACCATCATCTGTAATTTTGTCCTGACCATGTATCCAAAGCCTTTGTAAAGATTTCATATTGGCAATATGTTTTAATCCGGTATCTGTAAATTCTTCACAACCTTGAATATTTAAGAAAGTTAATCGTGGTATTTCTTGCGCAAGGTTTGCCAAGTCTTCGTCAGTAACTTTTAAGTTATGTAATCCCGCGTAAAGTCCATCCATTCCCTGTGCTGTTTTTCCATTATATTCCTGTTGTTTTGTATCTTTGTTGTAGGTTGTGTTATCTTTGATTTCAAATCTTTTGTAGAAATCGTTTGTCTTTTTTTGAACTTTCAGTAAATAATCGTTGCGGTCAAATTGTCCTATTGTTCGATTCAGTCTTCGCGCGATTTCACCAATTTGTGCGGCACGTTGTTTGAGTAATATTACTTTGTCATTTGCGGCATCATTTCCAGCTAGTCGTCCTAGTGCTTTCAAAAACATTGGTAACTCCTGACAATCGTCAGTAGGATCATTTGATCCATTTGCCCAAAGATAGCGTGCCATTTCTTTGTTCAGTTGGCTTACAGCATAACAAATAGGAGTATAGTTATCGGAATCTTTAACTGTTGGGTCTGCTCCTTGTTCGAGTAAGAATTTCACAATATCTACATTTTTGGATTGCGCGGCAACATGTAATAATGTTCCTTTGTAAGTTTGCCAATTATTGGGGATTGTTTTATCTACCGTAACGTAAATTAACGCGGGATCCTCTCGGAATAATTCCTTGACTTTTTCCAAACTACCGGTTTCAATGGCTTTACGTGCCTGAATACTCGGTGTATCCGGTTCTGCGGAGTAACAAGTAATTACCATCGTAAGAGAGACCACGACAGCGTTAAGGTAAACGAATTTTTTGATGTTGGTAAGCATTTTTGTTTCTGAAAATGTTAATGGTTTAGTAAATTTAAGTTCGCGTAACAATTGATTATACTGCAACTGTTATTGGCAATAGGCTTTGCCATTGAACAACAACCACACGTTGTTACGCTCACGTGTCTAGCTTTAAAACAGCCCGAGTATAATGTTATACCGTAGCCAGTAGGGCAGTAGGCTTCGCCCTTGAAAGAACGCTTCGCATGGTTGCGATTCCGTAATCAGCTCCATGAATTTTAAAACAGCTTCAGTATAAAAATTTAACAAAATTATCTACCGCCTGCGTTGCGGAGAATGTTTTTCTTTTCCTCTGTTGATGCAACACTGAGTGGTGTTGTTTCATTCGTTTCGGCATTCACATTCGCCCCTTTTGTAATCAGGTACTTAAGTACTTCCGCATTGGGATTAAGTGCAGCTGCAACATAAATCGGAGTCACGCCGCTTTTATCTTTGAAGTTAACGTTTACTCCGTTTTCTATCAAACACTTGACAAATTCTGCATTAGGATTAAATCCTGCCGCAGAAATAATCGGCGTTAGACCATCATCGTCTTGTGCATTGATATCCAATCCTTTCTTAATCAAATATTTTGTTATTTCTGTATTGGTATTTTGTCCGGCAACAGAGTTGAGAAGTGCTGTGCCGCCGTTTTTACTTTTGATATTTATATCTGCTCCTTTTTCGGCAAGATATTTGATGATTTCTATATTAGGGTTAAATCCCGCAGCAGTATAAAACGGAGTAATACCGTAGTTATTTCTTATGTTGATATCCGCTCCATTTTCGAGAAGATACCTGATAATTGTCAAATCGGAATTACCCATCGCTGCATAGTGAAGCGGTGTATTACCTGCATCTTTATCTTTTGCATTGACCAATGCTGGATTGTTTTTCAGCATACTTTTGACTGTTTCTGTATCCTCTTCATAAGCGGCTTCAAAAATGTCATCGTTTTTTTTATTTTTGATTTTATCGATATACAAAGTGATTTTTTCCATTAATTTTGTGCGGGCTTCTATACTTGCATTCTGATTGCGTAACACTCTGCTGTAATCGGTCGTTTGCAATACTGTTTTTTCATAATCTGTTTCCCTAATAGTTCTTTCGTATGTCGGACTTAATATTGCCAGCGCATTTATAAGCTGAGTTTCATAATCGGGCAGGGTATAATGATACCGTTGCGGCGGTTTTGCTCCTTTCGTCAAAAGATAGCGTGCCGCCCTATCGTTTTTTGCTAACACTGCTAAAAATAGCGGAGTCATTTTTCGTCCATCGTCAGCATTGACATCGCTACCTTTATCAACCAAGTATTTCAAAACTTCAAAACTATTCCGATTCATTGCCGCAATATGCAGAAGAGTCCGCTGTTCCTGATTCATCTTGCGGTTAATGCCGAGCATTGTCGCTTCTATCTGCCCCTCTATCCTATTATTGCTGTCGAATTTGATAATTTTTGTATCTGTTCTTGTTTGCAGGAGTTTCGGATTATCTTCGATCATTTTCTTAACTGTGTTAAGGTCGCCGCTTTGAACTGCTCCCCAAATTGTCTTGCCGAAGTCGTCGGCACTAACATTTACACTCAAAGCAAAAACGAATGTAAACAGAGGCAGGAGAGTAAATGCAATAAAATTCTTCAAATAACCTGCAACTTTCGTAGTGCATTTTTGATGCCGTTCCAAAGGGACAACCATTGACATTGTGTCAAATTTGCAATGTTGTGAAATGTTCATTTTTTTATTCCTTTCAATAAGAATTTGCTAAAATTTTTTGTTAAAGTTCTGGACAAACAAAATGGCTTTGTTTATTCCGGTCAATCAATTATGCTCAAGCTATTTTAAAATTCCTGAAGCTGATTAAACAATCGCAACAAAGTGAAGCGGTTGTTCAAGGGCGAAGCCTACCGCCCATACCGGTATCGGTATAAACAATTCATTTCACAAAGTCAAAAAAACTCAAATTTCAAACAGATAGAGTACACTATATTCATCGCACTATAAAATTCAGTTTTTATTTTTTTTGACATGATTTACAGGATAGCATGATAGACAGGATTTTATTACATCCTGACAATCCTATAATCCTGTTATCCTGTCTAAAAAAATGAATTTCATAGCGACTACGGTATAATTGTTTTCTTAATTATGTGTCGGTTTTGTTAGGGATTATCTGTTTGTAAAAAAGCTTGTTCAAAAATAACTTCACCAATGAATTCACCATGGTCCGTAGTATTCTCTTCCTTCTGATTCTGCTTGTGATTTTTCTCTTCTTATTTCTTCCTGTCGTTCTCGTTGTTTTCGCCCTTCTTCAATTCGGTTTTGTGAGTCTCTCATGATTGCGGCATCAGCTTCTGCAAGCATACTAGCTGTTGATCTTGGTTGAAACATTCGGTTTATTGCTTTGTATTTTTCCAACCGTAATTTTTCCTGCCGTGATTGGTCTTGTTGTTGTGATTTTTGTATTTGTTGTAATTCCTTTATAAATTCAATTGCTGGCGGATGCCCCTGCTCTGCTGATTTGATAATCCATTCGGCGGCTTGTTCCATGTCTTGTTTGACTCCGAATTCTTCTTCGCCAAGTAACAAGATTGAACCGTACATAAATTGTGCAACAGGTTCGCCCATATTGGCAGCTTTACGGAATGGTTCGACTGATGCTTTTTTATCTTGTTTTGTTCCTGTACCCTGACACAGGCACATTGCGTAACGGCTCAGTCCTTCCGGTGAATTTTTGTCGGCAGCTTTTTTGAACCATTCGTATGCTTTTTTCTCGTCTTTGGCAATAATCGTTTTACCGTTGACGATAACACCGTTAAGGTAACAGTGACCAAGCCGCCATTCTGCCTCTTTTTTACCTTTCTCGGCGGCTTTCTTATACCAAGTTACGGCTTCTTCTTTTTTATCTTGCATGTCGAGATGAGCGGCGAGATTCCACATGCCGTCAAGATTTCCTTGTTCGGCAGATTTACGGTATAGGTCTATTGCCTTCTCAATATTTTTATCCGTTCCCCAACCGTTAGCGTAACAAAGCGCAAGCCGCCATTGTCCGCCAGAATCACCTTGATCGGCGGCTTTTTGAAACCATTTTAATGCTTGTTTGTCATCTTGGGGAACAGCTGTTCACATTAAAAAACAAGCACCGTACATTCCTTGTCCTTTAGCGTTTCCTTTTTCTGCTGCTTGTCGAAATAATTTGACAGCCAAATCGAAATTCTTTTTAGCAAGATGATACCGCCCAAGAACAACTTGTGCGTCAGTATCACCTTTGTCTATTTTTTGTTTAAGCTGTTCAATCTCTTGCTCCGTAAGTACTACAGATTCGCTATCTGTTTGTTGAGCGTTGGTTTGTTTGTAGCCGCCGACGACAATGGCGGTAAACAATAAAACCGTTGCCAAGTAAACCGAAAAACGGTTGATAAAAATGTTGAATTGTTGTTTTGTAAACATAATTTCCTTTCTTTCTGTTTTGTTTTGGTAACTATTCAGTAGTATAAAACCGTTATTTGTACAGGAGTTACAATTTGTCAAAATTAAGTGATTTATGTCAATAAATATAGGTACAAAAACCTAAGCTGCTAATA
>JAIRYX010000406.1 GCA_031267635.1 Planctomycetaceae bacterium | reverse complement strand
TTGAGTGTAATTAAAGTCATACTAAATACTCCTCACTGGATTGTATAGAGGAATAATTATAATACAATAGTAGCAAATGTTAAGGGATTTGACTGTGCAATAATTTTAGAACATGACCTGCAAAGCACCGCGTAATATTTGTGTTAATACTTTTGTGTATGATATGCACGGTAATGTGTGGGAATGGTGCAACGATCAGTATGATAATGGCTTGTCCCGCATGAGTCGTGGCGGTAGCTGGGGCATCTACGCCGAGTCCTGCCGGTCGGCGTATCGGAACTTCAACGCACCGACAATTCGGAGCGGCCACTTGGGCTTGCGTCTTTCCTTAGTTAGCGAAAACAAGTAAACAGTAACAAGTTATAGGAGGTGCATGGATATTGCCCCCTGCTGCGCCAATTGAGTATAACCGTTAGAGAGGAATAGTGAGAATGTCAGTACAATGCGTCTTTAGGCGAAACCTTTTCGGTACGAACTTGTCGGCTGTTACTCCGCAAAATTCACACAACGCCTGTTCAAAAAACTATTTACACGCAATACATAAATACCGATGACCACATTCCAATTCGACACATTTCATACGTTAATCGACGATTACACACAAAAATTGCCGTCGATTTTAGAACGACACGCGATTACGCAAAAGTTTGTTTCCCGCGTGAAACAAGGTTTAGAGCAAAACGAAACGCCGTTCACTGTTGCAGTTGTCGGACAAATGCGAGTTGGAAAAAGCTCGTTGCTGAATACGCTTGTCAAGGAAAATCTCGCGGTTGTCGGCGTGACGGAAACGACGGCGACAATCAACTGGTTCAAATACGCGACGAAAGAACAATGCAATAAATTCCGCGTGGTTTGGAAAGACCAACCGGAAGAAGAATTGTCGCTCGACAGCGCGGAACAAATGCTCGACAGAACGGAAAAAACGCGGAACATTTTGCGGTTGGAATTTTTCGCCGATGCGGAATTTTTGAAACACGCTTATCTTGTCGATACGCCCGGAACCCGTTCTGTCCTTGATGATGAAGAAACGATTCAAGATTTTATCACAAAACAAGAAGGCGAAAAAGCCGACGCAATGATTTATGTTTTGCCACCGATTGCACGCGAAACTGATGAAGAATTGCTTAAATCTTTTGAACAAAATTCACGGATTCCCGGTGCGGCTCCTTATAATTCTGTTGCGGTTATGCACAAATGGGAAACAATCAATAGTAACGATCCTTATCAAGATGTAAAAAGCAAAGTCGAAAGAATCAAAACCAACTTCAAAAATTATGTTGCCGACGTTTTACCGGTCAGTGCGCCGATGGGTTGGGCGTGCGAACATTTTGACGATGGTTTTTGGAGAATCGTTTTTGAAATCGGAAATCTTTCTTTGGATGTTCTCAAAAAATTATTTTTCACAGACCAGCGTTTTCTTGCGGAATTTCCCGATTGTTCAATTTCTGCTGCCGAACGTAAACAATTACGCCAAAGCTATCAACTTCCCTGGGCAACGTTCAAATTTATCATCAACCGCGTTTCTTTAGATTCGTTAAAATCGCCGGAAGAATTGAAAACAAGAATTGATGAAATCAGTGGGATTCGTCAACTTCATGATATGCTTGAAATGCGTTTCTTTTCCCGCGCGAAAATGATTCGGCGTTTTGGTATTCTTGCAAAAACGTTGCCTGTTTGCGATGAAGCGTCAATTACATTGCGCAATCACAGAACAGAATATAACAATCTTATCGACAACGCGGAAGACGCCATCAATGAAAGTAAAAACATTCCCGAAGTATTACGCCGTTATGTTCAGGAAACACGCCGTTTGTTTCAGAATGATCTTACGGCAACAAGTCAAACGCTTTCAACATTAGACGCACTAGTACAGCCGATCAAAGATGTTTTTGAAGAAATGAATAACGATGTGAAATATCTCGACAAATTAGATTTGCTTGACCGTTTCGTTTGGTCAGCCATATGGAAACCTCGCCTTGCGCATCTGTTTGGTCAATTCGGCGTGGAATTGAAAAATCGTATCGCTTCGTTTCTTCCCGACGGAAAAATAACAGAAACCAATAAAGAAGTTATGATAAAATGTCTTGATAACGCAATCGCCGAATTGAAAAAGAACCAATCCAACACAACCGGCGAAACAAAACATCTGCTCCAACATGCCGTTGATCGTATCGGACAAATTGCCGATCAAATCGAAGCCATTGAATAAAAACAAACAAAATCTTTATTTTGTTATGAGAAAGTATACATATAGTTTTATTGTCAAGGAAAAGTAAATTAATAGCACTGCAAGGTCATTTTCTCACGATATACCAATTGTGCCAAAATAATTATTTTCGGTATCTATTGCATTCTGATTATTGACTTGTACAATAAATGATTTCTTATAGTAATCTGAAATAATATGTTTTCTCTTCACTCTCCTTTTCAACCGTCGGGCGACCAGCCGCAAGCGATAGAAAAACTCATCGCCGGAATCCGCAACGGAAAAAAATATCAGACGCTCATGGGCGTAACCGGTTCCGGCAAGACGTTTACGATGGCAAACGTCATTCAGGAGTTGCAGCGTCCGACGCTTGTTCTGTCGCATAACAAAACGCTCGCCGCGCAACTGTATTCCGAGTTTCGCGAGTTTTTCCCGAACAACGCCGTCTCGTATTTCGTTAGTTACTACGATTATTATCAGCCGGAAGCGTACATTCCGCAACGTGATATTTACATCGAAAAAGACGCTTCTATCAACGAGGAAATCGACCGCTTGCGTCTTGCCGCGACCAGCGCGTTAGTGTCGCGGCGGGACGTGGTGATTGTCGCAAGCGTTTCGTGTATTTATGGTCTCGGTTCGCCGAAGGATTATATGGAAATGATGCTGCAAATTCAGGTCGGTAAAACCATGGAACGCGATCAGATGCTTGCGCGGCTGATTGAAATCCAGTATGACCGAAACGACATTGCGTTTGAACGCGGGCAGTTTCGCGTGCGCGGCGATTGCGTTGAGATTTTTCCGTCGTATGAAGAGTTTGCTGTCCGCGTCGAATTTTGGGGCGATGAAATTGAGCAGCTTTCCATTATCAATCCGCTCACCGGCGAAACCATTCAGCGTCTCAAGGAATTTTACGTTTATCCGGCAAAGCATTTCGTGATGCCGGAAGAGCGTGTCGCCGAAGCGATTAAGCGAATTGAAGCGGAAATGGACGAGCGGATTCAATTTTTCCGCGAACGGGGAATGATTCTCGAAGCCCAACGAATCAGTGCGCGAACACGGTACGATATGGAAATGATGCAGGAAATGGGATATTGTCCGGGCGTCGAAAATTATAGTGCGCCGCTTGCCGACCGTAAACCCGGCTCGCCGCCGGATACGCTTTTCAGCTTTTTCCCCGACGATTTTCTAATGTTCGTGGACGAGTCGCATGTCACGCTTCCGCAGATTCGGGCGATGTTTGCGGGCGATCAGGCGCGCAAAAAGAATCTTGTCGATCATGGGTTTCGATTACCCAGCGCGCTCGACAACCGCCCGCTCAAGTTCGACGAGTGGGAAGCGAAGATCAATAAAATCGTTTTTGTTTCTGCAACGCCGGGACATTACGAGTTGGAACGATGCGATAACGTCGCGGTCGAACAAGTGATTCGTCCGACCGGATTGCTTGATCCGGTTGTCGAAGTTGCGCCGGCGTCGAAACAAGTGCCGCACTTGTTAGAACAGATTCGAGAACGTACCGCCCAAAACGAGCGCGTGCTTGTTACAACGCTGACCAAACGGCTTGCGGAAGATTTGGCGGAATACTTTTCCAAGCAGCGAGTCCGGTGTAAGTGGCTGCACAGCGAACTGGACGCATTTGAACGAGTTGAGTTACTGCGTGATTTGCGGGAAGGACATTTCGATGTGTTGGTGGGAGTCAATCTTTTGCGAGAAGGACTTGATCTGCCGGAAGTGTCGCTCGTGGCAATCATGGACGCGGATAAAGAAGGTTTTTTACGAAGCGAAACGTCGCTGATTCAAACGATTGGACGCAGTGCGAGAAACGTCAACGCAAAAGTCATTTTGTATGCCGATAGGGTAACAGAGTCGATGAACCGCGCCATCATGGAAACGAACCGCCGCCGTGCGATTCAGGAAGCGTACAATCGAGAACACGGAATCACGCCGGAAACGATCCGCAAAAATATCCGACAAGGAATCGAATCGGAAGCCGCCGCGCATAAACAGGCAAACGCCGCTGTTGGAAAAAAGGATGACGAAGAAGTCATCACCATGGAATACCTCAACGAACTCGAACGCGAAATGTTGAACGCAGCGGACAATTTAGAATTTGAACGCGCGGCGGTCTTGCGCGACCGAATTGAATCAATGCGGAAGAATCTCGGCAAAAAAATCGGCATTGCCGATTTCGACAGACTCGCCCCGCGCGGACAACGCAAACGAACCAAACAGCAACCGGATACCGGACAAGAATCCGGAACGAAAACGTTTGCGAACACGATTCCTGTGCCGAACAAAGCACACGGCACGAAAAAAGCTAAAAAGGAAAAGTAAACGGGACGCTTAAGTCCCGGCGGTTTCTTCGTTTCCTGAATGTTAATCGCTCCTGCGTAACATGGATTAAGTCTAATTGTTTTATGTTCCGTAACTATTCAGTTGCCCAAGCCAAATAAATCAGTGCTGGGCAACTGTAGAGTTATCCCGAACGACTTTATCATTGCCGCCCTTATTTATGACATTCCTTTAGTAGTCCCCAATCGCACCAATATGCGTCCTTGTTCCCTTGAGGTTTACTCTCGTCTTCGCGTTATGCCTTGCAATGTCGATAATAGAAAGTATGCCGGTTTGCTGATTTTACTCTGCGCTCGGCGTTGTTCAGTTTGCGTTTGAATGGACTTACTGAAGAGAAATCGGGCGTGATGTGAAATCGGTGAATGTTCCTTGCGTACTGCGAAGCTCGACTCGTAAAAAGAAAGGCGTTTCATCGGCGGGTGTGATTCTCCAAAAGTATTCGCCGGTGTTGGTTAAGTCAAAGACAATCGGACGCCATGGACCGTATTTGTTTCTTGATCGATAGAGATCCACTTTACTGCCGAAAAACGCGGTATCGCCCGAAACCCATCGAACAATAATGCACGGTTGATCGTTGAATACTCCTTTGTTGATTAAAACGATTTTTCCGGGAAAGGTAATTTCCGGTTCGTTGCGGTTGGCGTCTTCCGCCGGTATTGTCGCGGTATTTGACGGCGTAGTGTTGGGATTCGTTCCGCTTTCATTGGTGGACGCTAACACATTCGCAATGATGGGCGGTTGTTGAAACGAAGCGGACGCAAGCTGATTGTTATCGTTGTTTTCTGAAACGTTTGCCGAGATTTCACTCGCCACCCGCGGCATCACGCCGGCGGAAACCGGTTGCGGAACATCGCCAAAGGTACGCAACATATTATCACGTTCATTTCCAATCTTTTCATTTCCAACCGTTTCATTCGCCGACGCGGAAGCAACCGGCAAAGCAAACGTTCCCGGAGCCGCCGCCACCTGATTTTCCGAAAACTGATAAGACATTTGATAACCGTTGCCTTCCTTGCCGAATCCCATAGATTGGTGCGGTTGGTTCGACGAAACAACAAGCGGTTGCGGAGGAGGAGCAATCATCGTGCCGTTCGCTTTTACGGCTGATGGTTTCTTGTCAACAGAACCGGTTGCTTGGTTGTCGTTATCCGTGCTATTATGTTCATTTTTAAGGATCAATTGCGTCGTGAAGATTTCTTTGTTTTTCGCAAGGTCTTCCAACTCGCAACGAATGTCCACAGACGCCGCTTCGTGATGGGGCCAGAACTTCGCATAACCTGTTTCACGATTGTCGATAAGCATTGTGTTTTTAGAATCGGTAGCCAAGGTCGTCCAGTTTGTTCCGGAATCGTAACTCAACGAAATCACAACGTTATTAGGTTTCAGCGACACATCTTCCGCGTTCCACTCCACAACCACTTCCCCCGAATCATTCTTTTTCGCATTCACGCTCAATTGGGGCGGCGTTGTGTCCACACGAACCCGCGCTTGCGGAGTTTTACCGATTTGCTTCATGACGCCGTTTTTGCTCATCGTCCGAAACGCAAACCAATATTCTCCTTCCGCCGAAGCGTTGAACTCGAATTTGTCTTGCGTGATATCGATTCTTTTATAAGAATACCAATTCTTTCCTTCATCAGGCGAGTAAATCAACTCGACAGCAACTGCCGCATCTTTATCGTGACCGCTCATTTGAATCGGGATGAAAAATTGAGTCAATCGCGTTACTCGTAATTCATCGTTCGTGGACGACGCGGCGGAAATAATCGTATTTTGTGATTGTTCCTTGTTTTGCCTTGAGTCCAAAGACACGCTTTGCGCGTGAGCAATCATTACATTGCACGCCCCAACAAGTATCATTATGAAAAAAAACGCACGGCAAACCATTTTGTTATCCAACTCAAACCGAGAGAATTGAACGTATCGCACACCAATCCGACTTAATATGAATCATTTCGTATTATCGACCCCCAAACCCTGCTCTTTCAACGAAAGCAGAAGAAGTGGAAACATTTCGATAAATCAGTTTTGTTGTAATATGCCGCATTTAACGGTTGTTTTATCAGTCGCAAATACTACGAACCAACACTCTATTGAACAATCATTTTCGAGAACTTGTGCAGATTGCCAAAACTTCTTGCATCGGGTCGGGATTGGCAATTGATGAAATTCTGATACAATGATCAGGATGTGTGCGAAGGAAGATACAGAACAGGAGCGTGTCGCAGACGGGAAAAAGCCGAACCGCATGTTGCTTTGGTTAGTGGCGGCGGCGTTTTTTATGGACATGCTCGACAGCACGATTCTCAACACGGCAATTCCCACGATGGCGGTTTCATTTTGTCAAAGCCCGCTCCGAATGCAAGCGGTTTTGATCGCTTACACGTTGACGATTGCTCTTTTAATCCCAATTTCCGGCTGGCTTGCCGACCGTTTCGGAACGCGAAGGATTTTTTTCTCGTCCATTATCATTTTCTGCGGCGGTTCGTTTTGTTGCGCGGTTTCGCCAACATTTCATGTTCTTATCGCCAGCCGTATTTTGCAAGGAATCGGCGGGGCAATGATGGTACCTGTTGGTCGGCTTATCGTGGTCAAAGCGTACCCCAAACGGCAATTGGTGCAGGCAATGAATTTTGTGATCCTTCCGGCGTTAATCGGTCCGCTGATTGGTCCAACGGTCGGCGGTTTAATTGTTACTTACACGACATGGCATTGGATTTTTTTTATCAATCTTCCGATTGGTTTTGCGGTTGGCTGTATGGTGTTACCGTTGCTTCCGAATTTCCGCGAGCCAAGTGTTCCGCCGTTTGATTGGTTTGGCGCGGGACTGTTCGGACTGTCGATGGTTTGTATTCTCTTTTCGCTCGAAGGAATCACAACGTTACATCTTTCGCGTCGTATTGTTTTATTGTGCTTTGTGTTCGGTTGTCTGTCTTTATTAAGCTACTGGATTTACGCTTTCCGAACTGTCAATCCGCTTTTTCCTCCGACCTTGTTTCGGTATCGCGGCGTGACGGTTGGGATTATCGGCGGAATTTTTGCTCGGCTTGCCAACGGTTCGATTCCGTTCATGACGCCGCTTTTGTTGCAGATCGGGCTTGGTTTTTCGCCGTTCAAATCCGGTCTGACAATCATACCGCTTTCGTTAGCGTCGTTGTTGAGCAAGTCGTGGGTGGAATATGTTTTGCGAAAACTCGGCTATAGGCGCATGCTCATCACCAATACGATTTTACTCGGAGCGTTGATTATGAGTCTTTCGGTAATTACGGAACATACGCCTTATCCGCTTTTATTGTTGCACTTGCTGATTTTCGGATTTATCAACGCGATGCAGTTCACCGCGATGAACACGCTTGTTTTGCTGTCGCTCCCGCGCGGCGAACAAAGCTCGGGAAACAGTATGTTGTCGGTGGTGATTCAGGTCTCGATTAGTCTAGGCATTGCGACAGCGGCGTTAGTATTAGGAATGTACTCGCATCTTTTCCACGTTTCGCTGATTGACCATCAGCATCTTATCAAGCGTGATACAATCATACGAGTTTTTCAATGCACGTTTTTGACCATCGGACTTTTTGCCGTCGTCGCGGCGTCCATTTTTTGCTGGACGCCGCGTTCCTCCGAAATACGAAAACAAATTGAAAATGACGTATAATGTTTGAGAAAATAATGAAACCAGCGCTTGGGTTATTCGCTTTATTAGCAGTGAAACACGAATATCCACGAATTTAAAAGTAACGTAACCGCTCGTGGACGCTCACGAATTGTTTTCATCATTTTCCACAAAGACGTCAGTAAGCGAAAAATATAATAACGGTCTCTAATTATGAGTCATGTGCAAACGAAAAAACAGCTCATTGACAATTTTATGCGCACAGACAAAGATTTTCGCGAATTGCACATAACCGGTAAAATATAAACTAAACTTTTGCAAATTCCATCAAACCTCTTAAAATGAGCATCCAAACGTATATTAAATTGGTCGAAAAAAGTTGCTTGTTTATTTTGCCAATCCGAAACGGGCGAGCAAGGATTGCATGCGTTTCGCGGTTTTTCCAGTAAAGTCCAATTGTTCAATAGCCCAATTGATCACGTTACGCAACGATTCTTTCAGCATAACGCGGCAACGTTCACCAATCGTTGTCAGTTTCACAGACGCCCATTTAATCAGACTTGTTTTATCCAGTTCTCGCACTAATAGAGTACATGCCAACATCACGAAGTAGGTGTGTCGTGTTTCTGATGATTTCGTTTTTTGGGGACAATATTTGAAAGCGCAATAGAAAATTATGGCGTCAGTTTCTCAAATCAAATAAATACGCTCTGGGTAACTGTTGTATCGTTACCCCAACGACTTTACCATTGCAACCCTTATTTATCCAGTTTTCCTTAGTAACCAACAAAGCCCTCAAACTCGTCCTTATGCCCTTATTTTTTAATTGGTGGATTGTTACCCAAAAAACTTGAACGAAAAATACAGGAATAAGGGCGCATATCGGTGCAATTCGGGCTACTAAGGGAATTTGATAAATAAGGGCGGTAATAGTCAAAAGTATTAACACAAGTTTTGGCAATATATATCGATTGCGTAGTATAGTCGGGGAAATTATTGTTTAGATATTTTGGTATTGCATTTTTTTTGTT
>JAIRYX010000405.1 GCA_031267635.1 Planctomycetaceae bacterium | reverse complement strand
GAAAACAAAATCGGCGGTTACAATTGGGGACTTGTTGCGGGACGAACGCAAACATATTTCCATTGGGGAAGCAAAAAGGGAACGCCCGAACCGGAAATCTGGCAACACGATTTGATTCGTGCCGACGGAACACCGTATTTGGAAACAGAGCGTCTTTTGTTCAAAAAATACTCGTCGGGAAGCGGAGAATAGAATATTGAATATTGACCGATTACCGCAAACGGAATCCCCCTCCACACCAACCTCATTACCTCATTGAAAAAGAAGAACAATATTGAGGTAATGAGGTTGTTTTTTTGGAAAATTTTTGCTACTGAGGTTGTTTTGTTCGGAAAATTAGGTGAAAATGAGGTTAATGTATTTATTCCTCCAACATGTGAAAATAAAAAATTCCGTGAATGGTTAAACCTCCCCAAAAAATAAAACAATCAGAACGATGCCATGACAAAACAAGTCCGATATTTGGTTTTTGACATTGAGAGTGTGGCGGACGCGGAGTTAGTCGCCAAATTGAAATATCCCAACCAGGAGATTTCGCCGAAAGACGCAGTGCGTGCGTATCGTGACGAATTGCTCGAAGCGAACGGAACCGATTTTATTCCATATCCGTATCAATTGCCGGTTGCTGTTGTGATTGCTAAAATCGCCGCAGATTTCAGCGTGATTGATATTGTGTCGCTGGATGAACCGCATTTTCGTCCGCACATTATGACCGATTTGTTCTGGCGTGGATGGCAAGCGTACAATCATCCGACGCTTGTTACGTTTAACGGGCGCGGTTTCGATATTCCGCTGTTGGAACTTGCGGCGTTTCGTTACGGCTTGTCGATTCCGGCGTGGTTCGCTCTTAAAAGCCGCACCTACGATCAACCGCGAAACCGTTACAACCTTGATTCGCATTTTGACCTTTGCGATGTTCTCAATAATTTCGGCGCAACTCGATTAGTCGGCGGACTAAATCTTGTCGCAAATTTAATCGGCAAGCCGGGAAAAATGGATGTGCAAGGAAAAATGGTGCAAGACCTCTACGATCAAGGCGAAACTGGACGCATCAATAATTATTGCCGATGCGATGTTCTTGACACCTACTTTGTGTTTTTACGAATCGCCGTGCTGACCGGCTTGATTACGATTGAACAAGAACAAACGCTTGTCTTTGAAACCAAACAGTGGCTTGAACAAAACCGCGATCAAGTTCCGGCATACAACATATATCTCGAAAGCTGGGGCGATTGGTATTCGCCTTGGAAAGAAGCGTAAATGAGCTTTATTTACAACAGGATTTTATTGCCGCGAATGCATGAAGGAAAATATTCGCGGCAATAAACTTATTCTCTTTTTGTCAGTGCGTTTCCCTTTCGACGATCTTTTTCACCATTTCCCGAAGTTTTCCGAGATCAAGTTTTCCGGTTGCGAGAAGCGGGATTTCTTCGACTTGGTAAAAATGAAGCGGCGAGGGAACCCAGATGTTGGGGCAGCGAGTGGCAAGCATTTCACGGCAGAGAACATCCGGCGTGACTTGTAAACTTGCGTATAACACAATGATCCGCTCGCCTTTTTTCTCGTCGGGAATTGCCGCAACCACAAGCGGGATTTGCGGCGTATCTTCGTCTTGTTGTGGCGTATGTTTTTTCAAAAGTTCCAACAGCATCTCTTCGATCATAATGTGCGGCACCATTTCGCCGCCGATTTTCGAGATACGGCTTTCGCGTCCCGTGATAAACACAAAACCGTCCTTGTCGATTTTCGCAACGTCGCCGGTGATATACCAGCCGTTGCGAATTGCTTTGGCGGTCAATTCCGGTTCACGATAGTAACCATTCATCACCGTCGGGCTTTTGATGACCAACATACCGGGCGTGTCCGGCGGAAGTTCTTCCCATGTTTCCATATCAACAATTTTCGCGGCAAGGAATGGAAGCGGTCTGCCGATTGAACCTTCGCGGCTACACGGTTGATAATCGTCATGCACACGCTCGACCGAAATATTCGACGCAACCACCGGCGACAACTCCGTCGCGCCGTAACCTTCGACAGGACGCACGCCGTATTTTTCTTCCCAAGCATCGGTAAGGTCTTTCGGCATTTTCTCCGCACCGAAAATCACCGTTCCGACATGTTCAAACGCCTCTCGCGGACATTTCCGCAAATACGTCCGCGCAAACGTCGGCGTAATCACCAACAAGTTACATTTATATTCCGCCGACATTTCACCGATTCTTTTCGGTTCGAGCGGCGTGTAATGATACGCGGAACCAACGTTAATGACCATCGGTACCCAAATTTCCACCGTAAACCCAAACGCATGAAAGAACGGAAGTACCGACAACAAACGGTCGGTTGGTACAAATTTAATGATGCGACGGAAGCCGTCAATATTCATTGAAATCGCGCGGTGACTGATCATCGCTCCTTTCGGTTTGCCGGTTGAGCCGCTGGTGTAAATGATGGTCAGTAAATCGTCCGGCTTGATTTTGCTCAGTCCGAATCGCCATTCGAGTATCCATGCCGGAAGTAAAAACGTTTGGATTGCCGCAATGATTTTGTCCGTGAGCGTTACTTTTTTCACGACGTCTTCAATGCAGACAACATCGGCGTTCAGATTAAAATTGAGACGCTCCAAAACTTTTCGGCTTGTCAAAACATGTTTGACTTCGCCTTGTTCGAGGCAATGGTTAAGCAGCTCCGACGTGAATGTATAATTGAGGTTAATCGTCGTGCGGCAATCAAACGACAACGCCGCATTGACAATTGTACCGCCGACCGACGGCGGCGTTAAAACGGCGACATTTTTTTCATCGTTGGCAAGGACTTCACGGCGTAAAATTCGCCGCGTAATCAATGTCCGCAAAAGGAAATCGCGCGGCTTGAGTTTCATGCCGGTTGAATCGACAAATTGAGCGATTGAAGAAAATAAGTTCTTTTTTAGCGACCAAATCGCCTGACATGGCGGAATGAATTGTTTTCCTTTTTCACGCATCGTAGAATCGGCAGCCATTTCGTCGATTATGTGTTTAAGTTCGTGTGTCGGAATGTTGCCCGGCAATGGTTTACCGTATTCGACGACAACACGATAGCGCAACGGTTTGGGAAAACTCCAAAATTTACGGTCGCGGTCGGCATAACTTGTGATGCTGCCAAATAACCCGCCGACAAACACCGGCACAATCGGCACGTTTTCATTTCCTTTTAAGAACGATGTGTAACCGGGTTCAAATTCGCGAATTTGTCCGGTTCGCGTTAATCCGCCTTCGGGAAAAATCCCGACAATTTCGCCGTTGGCAAGCGCGGCGCGTCCTTTTTTAATCGCATCCACAACCGATTTTTTGCCCGGTACAATCCGCAAGACGCCGGTAACGTTGGCGACATAATTAGCGACTCGTCCTTTAATATAATTGTCATGCGCAAAGAAACGAACAGGACGCGGGCTGAACGCATAAATCATCAAACCGTCAATAAATGAAATGTGATTGGAAACAATCAACACACCGCCTTCCAACGGAATATTTTCCTCGCCGCGCACTTCGACATGATAAACCCACCGAAACAGCGTCCGTACGAGAAACGCGAGGATCGGTAACATTAAAAATCGTGCCAATTCCACACAAACAATCAAAACCAACACGCCTCCGGCAAGCCAAATGTAGAGACTTGCCGCTGTTTTTGTCGCGTCGAGATGATTAAAAACCAACGCCAAAATGTAATAAAGCCCTAAAAAGACGAGCATCGCGCTGAACGAGAAAAAATTATAAGCGGCAAGGATTCGTCCGCGTTTTTCTTTGGGACTTTCCTTTTGTAGATAAGCCGCAAGCGGTACGTCGTAAAGTCCTGCGGTGATTCCGAGCAACATCAAACAAACAGAACCGTAAATATAGCTGGAAGATGTGATGGTTCCTTTTCCCGGCAAAATTCCTTCCGGCAAATGAGGAGTAAAGGAGAGTAAAATGACGGAAATTCCGATCCCCAACGCACCGAGCGGGACAAGTCCAAGCTCAATACGTCCTTTCGACAAATAACCGGCGAGTAGCGAACCCGCGGCAATTCCGAGTGAAAGTATTGCCGCAAGAATCGTGACATATTTTTGTTCCACCATCAAAAAATCGCAGGCGTATTTATCAATATTATTTTGCGAAAGCGCGGCAAGTCCCCAAAAAAACGAACTGGTTAAAGCAATCCAAAACAGCGTCTTGTAAGAAATAAGCATCTTAATATCAAGATAGCTTTCTTTGAACATATTGACCGGAAATTTTACGTCAGGATTCGTCGGTTTAAGTTTTGGCATAAAAAGACTGGCAATAAAACCGATGAATGCGACTCCCAACAAAACGCTTGCCGTAATAAACCAGTTTTGAATCCCGGGCTCGCCAACGACATGTCCGTCTGCGTCAAAATTTGTTGTCCAAGCATACAAATATCCGCCGAGTAATTGACCGGAAACAATAGCAAGAAACGAAGTCATAGCAATCCAGCCGTTAGCGTTAGAGATTTGATTTTGCGGAACAACATCAGGAATGACGCCGTATTTAGTCGGGCTGAAAAATGCCGCTTGCGATCCCAGTAAAAACAACAGAGCAAGTAAAACGATGACTTTCGCTCCGCCTGGAACGGGCAAAAAGCAAATGACCAAAACGGCAATGGACAGCAAAATGATTTCTGAAATTTTACACCATTTCATCACGTTTCGACGGCTGAAGCGGTCGGTAACGAATCCCGCAACAGAAACAAATAGAATAAACGGAACCAACAGAAAAAAGCCGCCAAGCGTCCGAATAAAATCTTTGCCATTTTCCGTCGGCATATAATACTTACCGATAGGAATAATTAACCATCGAAAAACGTTGTCGTTCATAGCGACAGTAAACTGAGTAATAAGCAAAGCGATAAACCCTCGCGTCCAACAAGAAGTTTTCGCCGTGGCGGGAACATAGCATTCTTCTTCATTCGCATTGTCTTGTGCATCCTGTACGGTTTCGTTATTTTGCTCTTTTTTCACGATCTCGTTCCTTCCGGTTAGCAATATTTGTATTCATCGCTGTCGTTTTGAAAATGTACAGCACAATTATTATCATTTATTATCATTAAAATTGTTTTCGGACTTTTGAGGCATCATTTTTAATTGAAAATGACATTATTTGATATTTTGTCACACTCAATCCAAAATTGCAAGAGGTCTTTTTTAGAAATTTCGTATTTTATCCCGAAATCGCAGAAAATTCAACCCAAACCAGCCATTCCCTCAGGAATACTCGCTATTCGGTAAAATTCAAAACCAAAATTTCTTTGGCGCCAAGGCACAGAACGCCAGAGTTTTGCTAACAACGCCCAAAATTTTTTTTCTTTACAACAACGCCAAAGTTTCCTCGTAACCGAACATGAGATTGAAATTTTGTACGGCACTTCCCGATGCTCCTTTGATAAGATTGTCAATGACGGAAATTGTCATAACCCTTTCACCAACAATACGCGCTGTCACATGACATTTATTTGTGAAAGCAACCTCTTTTGTCCCCGGCAAATGTTCAACGACCTGCACGAACGGTTCGTTTTCATAGAAGTTTTGGAGTACCTCAAGAATTTCGGATTGTGTCAGTGTTCGTGTTGGTTTGGCGTAAGCTGTTGTGAGAATACCGCGATCCATCGGCGTAAGATGCGGTGTGAAAATCACCTCGAGCGGCTTTCCCGCCGCCAGCGACAAGTATTGATTGATTTCCGGCAAGTGCCGATGTTTTCCAATCTTGTAAGTTGTGATACTTTCATTGCACTCTGGATAATGGTAATTCAATTTTGGTTTACGTCCCCCACCGGAGACGCCGCTTTTAGAATCCAAAATAATATCGCTCGGCTCAATCAGTTTTTCACGAAGCAAAGGAGTCAATGGCAAAATGGCAGTCGTCGGATAACAACCGGGATTAGCGACCAATTTTGCAGGAATAATTGATTTCCGAAACAATTCTGGAAGACCGTAAGGGACTTTCCCCAAACGATTGGCGTCAGGATGTTCGGCTTCGTACCATTTTTTGAACACTTCCGGTGAATCAAGACGATAATCAGCGCTGAAATCAACGACTTTCACGCCATTTTCAAGAAGTTCAGGGATCACCGTTGCACTTGCCGTATGAGGAAGACAACTGAAAACGCATTCCGCGCGAGACGCAATTTCTTTCACAGAAAGATTTTCCATCGGCAAGGAAATCCGCCCTGTCAACGATGGATGCACACGGTTTACCGGTGCGGTTTCTTCGCGGCTGGTCAATGCGGTAATTTCCGTTCCGGGATGCCGCAATAAAAGTTTAATGAGTTCAAGAGCCGTGTAACCCGTCGCCCCTAATATCGCCACTTTGGTCATTGTCTATCATATCCTAATGGACAAGTGAAATTTTAGAAAATAAAAAACACAAGTCAAAAGTATAATTCTCATTTGCAGAATTGCAATAGAGTTCGATGCAACCGTTTTCGATATTTTTTGATTATTTCGTTGTTGAGGACAATATTTGAAAACGCAATAGATCACTATGGCGTCAGTTTCCCAAGCCCAATAAATCCGCACTTGGCAACTGCATCGTTACCCGAACGACTTTACCATTGCCGCCCTTATTTATCAAGTTTCCCTCAGTAGCCGGTCATGTTCTAAAATTATTGCACAGTCAAATCCCTTAACATTTCCTACTATTGTATTATAATTATTCCTCTATACAATCCAGCGAGGAGTATTTAGTATGACTTTAATTACACTCAA
>JAIRYX010000349.1 GCA_031267635.1 Planctomycetaceae bacterium | reverse complement strand
CGCATATCGTCCTGCTTCTTTTCGTCGCGAGAAAAGATGCGGATTTCTTTAATATTTGTTTCCAGAAAACGCCGCAATACAGCGTTTCCAAACGAACCGGTTCCGCCAGTGATAACAAGTGTTTTATTGTTGAACATAGAAGAACTTTCTCTAAAATCTAAAAATACAATTGTATTAAATGATTGGTCATGTCCAATGATTCAATCGTCTATTTCCATTTCAATAGCTTTTTGGGCAATTTTTTTATAAGAAAAAATATTTTTACCTTTGCTTGTAGCAACGTCTTTCATTTTTTGATAACCTTTTTTATTATTTAAAACATATTCAATGGATTTTTTGATTTCCTGAATATTTACAGGGGCAAGAAAAATGCAATTTCCACCAATATCAACATGAGTCATACCATCCCATCGCATAAAAATTGCCGGTAAACCACAACCGACCGCCTGCTCCCAAAGAACAGAATGACGTCCAGGAAAAACAGCTAAATCTGATGCTCCAAAATATTTATAAACATCGCCTGATTCCAACCATCCAATGTAACAAATAGACTCATGGTTACTTAAATCGTTGATGACGGATTTCAATTCGGGGATAATACTACCAAAAACAATCAACTTTAAATTTGGTAGATTCATTTGGCAAACAGATTCCATGAGTAAGTCAATATTTTTGTATCTATCAATTTTTCCACCGGTAATCATTACAAAATCATCTTTGGTAATTCCAAGTTGTTTTCTAATATTTATTCTTGCATCGCTCTTATCACATTCTTCAATTTTTTCATCATCCGCCCCCATAACAAGCAATTCAATTTTTTCACGAGGTATTTGATACATGTTTTCCAGAAAATCACAGCGTGCTGGTAGAACGCCATAAAATTTTTTGACAAACGGTTCGATCTTTTTAGCATAATACCGCCATATTACTTTATGTAAAATATTTTTTGAAATCCAATTTCTGGCACTATTGCTGAAATCCGAATGATTATCAATATATACCGTTACTTTCTTGTTCGATTGCTTTAAGTATTTAACAACAACTGAAATATCTGCAAATTGACAACCATGTATGAATAAAATATCCGGCTGCTCTTTTTGTAAACTATCATATAACTCTGCATATCTACGAAAACGTTGATTGAATTTTTGCCAGCCGTTTTTATATTTCAATCGAATGACACGAATACCATCGCTATTGACATACTCTCCAGAACTTTCTACCAAACATGGCAAACCGTTGTTATCAAAAGATTCCAACGATGCAATAACCACAACATCCAAACCTAATTTTTTATGATAATAAGTCAATATATTTTCTTGATAGCTATAGCCGTCGGTATATTTCCCAGTTAGACACAAATGTAATAATTTTGATGACATTAGCTATTACCTCGCAATACTTTCCAATTCACGAATCACATTTTTCGCAATATCATCCCATGATGTTGAAAATAACTCTTTTTGTTTGTTTCCTGTTTCAATCATACGGCGTGCTAATTCCGGTGATTCTTTTAATTTTATGATTGCGTTATAAATACTATTCACATCAAATGGATCAAAATAAATTGCCGCGTCGCCGCAAATATGATGAGCAAAATCCATATCGCTTGTTAATATCGGAGTTTCAAAATTCATCGCTTCAAGATACGTTCCGCTAAACGATTCCAAAAGCGTCGGCAACAACAACGCATTAGTGTTTTTATAATAATTTCCCAGTTCGTTTTGTGGAATTGAACCAACAGAAATAATATTTTGCTGGAGTCCGTACTTTTTAATATCATTAAGCATTTTTTTAGCTTGCGGATGATGTTCTTCATCAATTGTTAATACAACGAGAACATTATTAAGTTGCTTTTGGTATTTTCTAAATAGTTCAATGAGAATTTCAAGATTTTTATGAACATAATATCTTGTCAATACAAATAGTTTGAATTTGTCTTTATGTGCGATTAAAGATTTAGGATATTCAACAATGTTATTTGTGTTGACAAAAAAGGAAAACTGATTCGGACAAATCGCTGTCTTGATAAAATTTCCAAAAATGTGTTTGAAACGTTTTTCCATAACCGGAGTTTGGCAAAAAACAAGGTTTGTTGACTTTAATGATTTTTTTAAATGCTTAATGTGATAACGGAATGAACAACGTTCTTTGAATGAAACATTGCCGTAAAGCGATTCAGGATAAACAAGATGAGAGTCTTGAATAAGCGTTGCTTGCGGAAAATGAGAGGTGGCGAGCCCTCTGTTTGCCATGTTAAAAATCATGTCCGGTTGAAACTGTTTTATCAATTGAGGAAGTTCAAAGGTTTCCCAATACCAACGAGAAATTTTTCCGGCAGTTTTGTATGAATAATATTTCAAGCAGGAAGAATATTTACCACAAAGTTCCTCATAACCAAGTTCGGGAGGAATCGTAATAAAATATTGATGTTCAGGTGCAACCGTCGCAAAAGATTTTAATAAATTCTTTGCAACAGATATTCCGCCGCCTGTTCGGGAACTATGCGAGGTGATGAAAAGTTTCATTGCTATTATATTTTTCATTATAATTTTTTATGTACTAGACCTTTTTTCTAATTTAAATATTACAAAAACAAGGTGGTGTGATTTGGATGCAATTCTTGTATTGAATAGGTTAGGAAAAATGGCTATTGTAATTGTGTTGTAAACTATTGTTATTAATTCTAAAAAAACGAGACATACATATTAAACATATTATTACACATAAGATTGGAGCCAGTGCTGTAACAGCACTTCCTCGTAAAAAGATTTGTAAAAAAGAAATGAAAATAATTCCTCCGATATATTGATAGACATTATTCATGTTATTGACTACATAGTCACACCATGCTAGCACCATTGCGAAAAAAACAGAAAAAAGAATAACTCCTATCCACCCAAAATCCAAATATGCTTCAGACAATGGTGGAGATGAAATATTCGGTGCTATTGAATATTCATACTCTTGAATAATTTCTGCTGAAGCTGCCATTGGTTTTGCTGGATATAATATTCTTGGGATATAAAAAAAACAATCAAAAAATAAGTATCTACCAAATGTATGCCCGTGCTGGTGAGTATAATCTACTTGCATCACAAATGTGGTGAACGCATCATAATGACCTGAAAAAATATAATCATCTTTAATATTTTGCGATGCATCTTTGTATACATTAGTAATAGAACTATTACTAATGTAACGCATATCCAAATAATTCATACTACCTGTAAGTAAAGCAAAGAGAAAAAGAAAAATGATCGAATTTGCCTGTTTACATAAAGTAGATGAAAACAATAACAACTGAATTATGACACTAAACATAACTGCTGCACTTACAAATCTTGGCTGTGAAATGGGATTTGCTACCATAATAATAGAAGGAATAGTAAGAAGAAACATAAACGTATAAATATCATATGTAAACATTTTAGAAGAAAAAAAAGATTGTGATGTTTGTCTGAAATAATTTGATATGAGAAAAAAAACTAGTACTATCGCAAGATTTCCCATTGTTATATACCATAATAAGTTATTACTAAATTCCTCTCCGCTTGAAATTCCCCGTATGGCAAAATAAGTACTACGGGCAATAGTTAAGCCGGTACCCCATAAGATTAACTGTACAATGACAAATAAGAGTTTATGTTTTTTCGGTGAAGGTAAAAAATATTTATCTCTATTTATTACTTCTTTAAAATAAGTACTCAACATTTTTTGAACTAGATAATATATAACCTCAATAACAAATAAAAATAAAATAATAATAAACTGAGATTTATATATACAAGAAAATGAAAAATTAAGATTCAGTTTGAATGTATGATTACTAATTTCAAATGATGGAATAATCCCCCAAAATACAAAGATGAAGCAATAAAGATTTAATTTAGCTAATCGTGGCGTATTACTTACACACAACATAATAATTCGTATTGATGTATAAATGATCAATACCCAACTTAATGTATTATCAAATACAAAAGTTTGTGTTAAGGATATTACAAACAAATAAAAAATCAATACAATGATTGTAATATATTTTACCATATTTATCTTCTAAAATATTAAACGATCCACGAAATTTCATACGTTTTTATTTACAATAGCAAAAAATTGTACGATCTTTCTTATAACCAAGGACAAGCTGGTCGTAAATCATTGTTTTTATTGTCAAACGTATATTGAATCACATCTAAAAAATATTCATTAACTGCATTGGAGTTTAAAATTTCAGCATATTGAACAGCTTTGTTTTTCCATAATTGAATAATATCAGGATTATTGACGACATGCTTCAAAGCATTAGTAAGAGCTGAAATATTCCCTGCGGGAACAAGCATTCCCGCTCCGCTTGCTTCAATTAAATCTTTACTTCCTGTATTATCACTGACAATACACCCTACTCTCGCAAGCAACGCTTCGTTTGTTACCATTCCCCAACCGTCGTAACGGCTGGGAATGAGACATAAATCATATTGAGAAATATTCTCAATAACTTTTTCCGATTTCCAAACACCTGCATAAGTCACGTTTTCATGTTGATTTGCCCAAGCTAGAGTTTGTTGCTCATAATCTCCGCCTTTCCCAATCAAAGTCAGCGACCAGTTATGATAATTCATGTTATTTATTGATTCCGTCAAAATATCAATTCCTTTGATTCTGTTATCAAAACTGCCGACATAAAGTAATTTTATACAACAATTTCTACAACACGGAGCGGAGACCAATTGTTTTGAAAAACTTGTTTGATACATGAAAGGATAAAATTTGTCTCTTTTCCATCCGTATTTTACAAATGTTTCAATTCCTAATTTTCCCATCGCAAAATAAGTGGAAATTTTATGTTGATATTTTGCGGCAAGATAACGATAAAGTAATGGTAAAAGTATTTTCGTTTTCAAAAAATTGCCATATAAATTAGGACGTTCACTAAAAACAACACCTTTGGGATTATTCTGTCGGAAAATATATTTCTTTGCTAATTCTACAGTTTTGCAACCACGAAGACCGCCCAAAACGTAGATAGCATCTTTATGTTCTTCCACAAATTGTTTAATAAAGTTTTCCGGTTTTTTTCATTGTCCAACGGATGAAGAATTGTTTTTTTGACGTCCGGTAATGGCCATCCCATTTTTTTACGCTCTTCTCGCATTAACGTATCACAAATACAATACGTTTGCCCATCCCAATGTTCCGAAACGTATGCCATTAGCGGCGAGGAAGGCTGGGAAGGCATATTGACACAGAAAATAATATCTGATGTTGCAGAACTCTTCATTTTTAGTCTTCCAAAAACTTTTTAATAATCGCGGGACAACCAGCCAGTAAGGAATTATCAGGATAAATTACCGCTTTAACAACGGTTCCACCTGCTACTACGCAACCTTTTCCAATATATGCACCTAATAATACAATTGCTCCTGTCCCAATCCAAGTTCCATCTCCTATAATGATTTCTCCAGCATAAGATTTTCCTGCTCTCCGTTCATGGTTGCCTATGTTATGAAAACCGGCATGAATGATACATTGAGGCACAATATCACAATTTTTACCAATGGAAATTGTTCCTCCGGTAATAAGAACGTCGTTACCAATAAATGTATTTTTGCCAACAATAATTTTACCTGAATCCAAAACTGCCCGCAGATAAATGTTTACTGTTTTATCAAGTTGAAATCCAACTGTCCGCCAGATTCTAACACGAAGACAACGAAAAACTGAACCAGGTAATGCAGCTACGATGTAACGGGTAGTGTAAACGATGAAACTTTTAATCATACTATTAGGTATTTAATATTCTATTTATGATATCTTTATAACGATTTATCATTACTATTGAAGAAAGTTCTTCATCAAAAACGTTTTTCCGTTCAATGTAATAATTATCATAAAACAAATTATCGTCTAACAATTGTTTTAATGTAGCAATAATATTTTTTACATCCAATGAATGGCAACTTATTCCAATGCGGTATTTTTTCATAACCTGACATACTGAAGCATAATGAGGACCATGAAAAAAAACTGGAATTCCCATTGCAATGTATGCTGACAATTTTGAAGGAAATGATGTCTTAACAACCATTTCTTTTTTTTTGTCAAACCAATAAGGTAAATAAGCAATATCTGCTCTCTGTAACAACAAGTTTGCTTCATTCGGGGAAAGAATGCCGCGATAATCAATAAATTTTGGAAAATAAATACCAAATTTTGGTAATGAACCGGCAACATGAAATTCTATTTTTTGTTGATGTGTTTTATTCCAATATTCTATTGCCTGTACAAACGCATTCCATTCTAATTTAGAATAAATTGAACCTGTAAACGCAATGTGAAGTACGTCTGATTTTGGTTTTTGCTTTCTAATTGATACTTTGGATTCTTCTAAAATTCCTGTATGTATAACACTATATGGCGTTGCCGTGCCATTTTTTTCAAAGTATTTTCCCATACCATCGCAAATTACGGTTACATGTTTCGCCTTGTTAAGGATTTTGTAAAATGTGAAAAGTACATTTTGGGCTGTCCATGTATCAAGACGCAATCTTTGTATAAGTAATTCTGGGGAATCCCATATTGTAATGACAAACGGTAAATCCACTCGTTGCATCAGTGCGTCAATAAAAAATATTTGATTGACAGAATTTAATACTCCCCATATTATTTCCGGTGAATATTTTTCAATTTCCTCTTGTGCATACTGAAGAACCATTTTCAATTTTTGTTTACAAAATTGTTGAATTCTTATTGAAGAAATTATAGGTATTGCGGAAAATTGATTTTTTACAAGACGAACAGGTCTTTCTTTCCATACCGTTTCCTCCGTATCGCTGGATAAAGTATTGACTAATGAAAATCGGCTGAATTTTCCTTTTTCAAATAAAGATTCAAATTGGGAAAGAAAGATATTTCCCACCGATGAATCGTTTCGCGGGTCTGTTGCATCAAATAACAGTATTGATAGGGATCGTGAAAATGTCATAATAAATATTCTTTTCTTTTATATTAGCCCCACCCCATTTTCAACTGCCTGACATAATACACTACGAAGTCTCTCATTTATCACATCAACAGAATGTTCTTTTTTTGCTGTTTCCCAAGCATTTTCAGCTAATTTTGTTCGTTTTTTTTCGTCGTTAATAATTTTCAATAACTCATCAGAAAGTCGTTCAATATTTTCTTCCGTTACGACTATACCTGATTGAGTAGATGCAATATATTGACAAGATGCAACTTCTGGTGGTCCGTATGCAAAAATCGCTTTTCCTCTGGAAAAATAGGTTGGTATTTTGGTTGAAACCGAAAGCCGTGTCTCTTTTCGCGATTGCTTATCAAAAGATTCAACGTGAATCGGCATATCGGAATCATCTATTGCATTGTCTATTTCACTTGTTATCAATGTTCCGCCAAATTTTATTATAGGAGATTTTGGAAATGATTTTGAATAAACTTGATATTCTAATTCCGGACAATGTATTATCAATTCCGCTAAAATTCCTTTTTGATGAAGATTTACTAATGCTTGTCCTATGTCACGAATACTCGTCCAACGATTCATGTGCAAGCCACCAATATAAACAAAGCGAAATGGACGATTTTTAGACCATTCTTGATTAGGCAACTTTTCAACAATATTACTACTTATGTTCATAATGACGGTATGCGGTACATGAAATTCTTTTTGATATTCTTGTGCCATCAAATCTGAAAATGCTATTCCAAGATTTGCTCTTTTATATACTTTTCTAAATTGATGTCGGAATATTATTCTTGGAATAGATAAAAATGGATTATCCGCAAATCTTGCATTATACCAATCATCCGTAACATGAGGGGCAATAGGAATTTTATATTTCTTTGAAATGGCAATTGATAATTTACAATATTGAGTGCTTCCCAGCATTGTATAAATGATTTCAGGTTGAAATTCGTCTAACCATCTCCAACAATCTAATGACATGCGATGACAAAGATTTGTCAAACAATCTCCATAACCATGAAGTAACGAAGAAACATAACTATTTGAAATTTGAGGACGTAATACGATTTTTTTATTTGTTTCATTGTTGCTTGAATCATTTTTTATAATAGAATTTTTACTATAATATTCTGCTATGTTTCTAAAAAAAGCGATCATTGAATTAGTTGACGCTTTTAACTGCCATGAATTTTTACAGACGGAAACGTCTGCTGACATTCTGTCTGATGATAAAAGAGCCATTTTATCACGAGGATAATTTTGAAAAAGGTTACATAATGTTATTGCTGTTCCTGAACCTTTATGGAGAGCAGTTGCATTACAAATCAATACTCTTGGATAATTTTTTGTCATTTTATGCACATCGAACATTAAAACATTGTTGTGATTTTGCAGAAAGAATATTTTTTACTACAATAAATAAACATGGAAGAATAATTATGCTATAGCAAATCGGCGTAACATAAATAATTCCTGTCATTCCAAACCAATAGGGTACAATATACTTTAATAAAATGGAAATAACTGAAAATATCAAGAACATACGAATTTGTATGCCAACCTTTCCAATACTGTTAAGTACCATAAAATAAGGCGATGCTATGGCAAAAATCAATTCACGCAGTGCAAATCCAATCAAAAGGAACCGTGATACTTCAAATGTCTCTCCAATCCATAGATGAAATATTTGAGGACCTAACCACACAATAAAAATTTCAAGGAACAAAATAAAACTGAAAGCGATAATTACAACACGTTTTATCATTTTGCGTACCCATTCATTGTCTCCTCGCGCAAATGCTTCTGCATTTGCCGACCAAAACGGCATACAAATCATTCCCAATACAACATATATTACACTCGACATTCTTGAAACAACAGAATATGTCGCAACATCTGAAAGTGAACATGTTTGCGCAACAATAACGTTATCTAACCAAAGCCCAAGCGTCAACAATAAAGTTAAAAAGGCAAAGCCAATTCCCATTTTTAACAAAGCTAATGATTTTTTGCTATTCCAATCATGTATTCGCGGATATAAATCTTTATGATGAATAGTGAAAAAACTTAACCAGTTAAGTATCATCATTATTATCGGGATTAATGACACAATAAAAATAAGTACTTTAATACCTAAATCAAGTTGCGTAATAATGATGATTGATACAAGGTTAATCAATGCTGCTGCTGTTTGCCAAATATTCGTATAATATCCTTCTTGAACCGCTAATTGAACCCGTTGAACAATCGAAAAAGGCATTTGGATAATTTGAGGTATAAAAACAAATAGTACAACCAATGCCGCTAATTTTGCTAATTCATTCGACGTAATATTGAGTAATGATTTCCAAGGAATAAATGAATACGATAATAAAAACAACAATAAAAAAGCCAACGCAATAAAAATCAAAAGAAAAAAGGTGGACGAAATAATACGTCTGCTGGCATGAATATCATCAACACGATATGACTTACTTAAAGCCGTTATCAAACCGCTTCCAAGTCCAAAATCAGCAAATGCAAAAAATGTAAAAAATGATGTAATGGTCATCCAAAGTCCAAAAATTTCTTTTCCGAGATAATCATAAGTAAATGGAATCGTAATCAAAGGAACAAGGGTTGTAAGACCTTTAGAAAGAATTGACGATAAAATTGTAAAAATAACTCGTCGCAAACGTTCTCGTCCAAAATCTTGGGAATTTGAAGATTTCGTTAAATGTTCTTTTTTAAAAATGCTAATAAATTGTTTTTTGAGATTCGACATTGATAATTATGTTTCAGTTATTTCAAATTTTCACCAGCATTTCGCCCTTAAAGAGGCAGGTTTTTATTTGATACTTCTCACACTATAAATTTTTGTTTTCACCAAAATTAAGGGACAAAAGAGACTTTGGGGACATGGACATGATGGATGAACGATAAACACTTTCCAAATTTGAAATTCCAAAGCCCAATTTTAGACTTCCAAGCTCCAACTTCGGGCTTCCGAACTCCAAGCAATCTCTTCAAAACTTCCTTTTTGACTTTTTTTGCTCCGGTTTTGGAGTTATTGAACTCCAAGTTTTCTGTTCAAAAGGTCTCGTTTGGAGTTCGGAAGTCCAACGTTGCACTTCGGCAGTCCGAAAATTTGATGTTCCGAAGTCCGAGTTTGACCTTTTGAAGTCCAAACTCTCTGTTCGGAAGTCCAAATTCGGAGTTCCTCAACATCAAAAAGGATGTTTTGAAGTCCAAAGTGTTCATGATTTTTTTGACAGGATTTACAAGATTAACAGGATTTGAATAATCATAAAATCATGTCTGTCTTATAAATTCTTTCTAAAATAATTTCAGCAATTTCTCTCTCAAACATTTCTTTTCTAAAATATCGTAACCGTTCACTGTTGTTTTTATTTTCACACATACATTTAAATGAGGTAATGAGGTTATGAGGTTATTTTTTATTGTCCATGTCGTTGCTACTGAGGTTGTTTTATTAGGAAAATTAGGTGGAAATTAGGTTTGTAATTTGAACCACCAGTTACACTGGGGGTTATTCAAAGGGAACGCCTACGGCGTTAAGATTCACGATAAAACATATTTATTTCGTTCAGTATATTTCTCCCATTTGAAAATTCTGTGTTAAACAAAGTTCATCATTCATCAATGTCATGTCTCTTGAGTCCCTTTGGTCCCTAATGTCCCAAGAGTCCCATTGGTATCTTCCTACGAGCGTCATGTTTGTAAGGAGAGACGGGGCGTTTGCGTCTCTGTCGGCAATTCTTGAAACGGTTTATATTCCGGCACAAATGTTTTTAACGCTTTACGAAGTTCTTCATTCGGAGCGTCGCACATTCGAGAAAGCGTTTCAATTTGCGAGCGTACTTCTTCAATCGGGAAGGAACGATGCTGCGCGGCGAGTAATTTCGGATGCGGCGTTTGGAGCGTTGTTTCCGATTCAAAATATAACTCTTCATACAACTTTTCGCCGGGGCGCAAGCCGGTAAACTGAATCTCTATTCCGTCTTCCGGCAGTCCGGCAAGACGAATCAGGTCGCGTGCTAACTCCACGATCTTTACCGGTTCGCCCATATCCAACACGAAAATCTCGCCGCCATTTCCCATCGCCGCCGCTTGCAAAACAAGCTGCGCCGCTTCGGGAATCGTCATAAAAAACCGAGTCATTCGCTCGTCGGTGATTGTGATCGGTCCGCCGTTTTGAATCTGTTCCTTGAAAATCGGTACGACGCTTCCCGCCGAACCAAGAACGTTTCCAAACCGCGTAACCACAAACTGCGTCATCGAACCCCGCGACATCGCGTGAACATACCGCTCGGCAAGATGTTTCGACGTTCCCATCACGCTGGTCGGATTCACCGCTTTGTCCGTCGAAACAAGAACAAACGTTTTTACGTCGTACTCGTCCGACAAATCCGCAACAACTTTTGTTCCATTGATATTGTTACGAACCGCTTCTGAAATATTCGTTTCCATCAGCGGCACATGTTTATGCGCAGCGGCATGAAACACCACTTCGGGACGATACGTTTCAAAAACCTGATTCATTCGCTCTTCGTTGGTAATGTCCGCAATCACCGGAACAATTTCCTCGCCGCGAGCCATTCGCTTTAATTCCCGCTCGAGGAAAAAAATGCGGTTTTCTCCGCGTCCAAGCGTCACAAGCGTTGCGGGACTAAAACGCAACAACTGACGGCAAATTTCCGAGCCGATACTTCCGCCCGCGCCTGTTACTAACACGCGCCGTCCGTCCACAAGCTCCCGAATCTTTGCCGCGTCCAAATGAATCGGATCGCGTTTGAGCAAGTCGTCGATGTTAATGTCGCGAATCGGAATATGCCGATTGCCGAGACGCATTTCAATCTGAGGAATGACTCGCAAATTCAATCCCGCATTTTGACATTGGTCAATCAGCGTCCGCATTTGCTTTCCGGTAAGGACGCCGGAAATCACCAAAATGTCAGTCACATGATGTTTTTGAGCAACGTCGATCACATGATCAAAATGTCCTAAAACAGGAATGGAGCCGATCATGCTTTTGACTTTTTCAGGATGAATCGTTACAAAGCCAACCATGTCATATTCCATTTCAGGGTAACTGCGAATCATCGCCGCAAGTTTTGCCCCTTCGTAATTCGCTCCAATAAGAAGCGACTTCTTGAGGTTGTTTCCGTAAAATTTCGGGCGGACGTCTTCATGAATCATTCTCAATCCCAACCGCAAACCGCCGAGTATCATAATCGTCAGCATCGCGTCAATCAGCGGAATACTTCGCGGCAACGGCAAATAAAGACGTCCCAATAAAAGCGTTCTTGCCGTATAAATGATCAATAAGGAAATCAATGATGACAAAAGCAAACGTTGCAAATTTTTGACGGTTGCGTAATACCAGACGTCCCGAAAATGCCGGTTAATATAAAACACCGCCACTTTCACGCCGACAATCAATATTATTGCGGGTAAGACGGAGTCTTTGTTTTCTCCATAAAAATTCAGGTCAAAACGTACCCCGAAAGCGATATAACAAATCGCTAAAAACAATAAAGTATGAAGAGCAAATAAAAAATAATGACTCGACAATAACCTTGCCACGAATAACGGTATGTTATTCGGGAAACTTCTCAACTTGTGAGAAGAATCGAAACGTATATTTTCATTTAATAACGATTGACACATGATCGGCGTTTTCTGTAATTAATTCTCAATTCGTTTTTTATTAAAAAAGGGGCTTTGGGGACATCATAATGAACATTGTCTCAAAAGCAACATGTCAAGTGGGAAAAGTATAAAATTGAGGGTGTTGAAATTTTTCCGCGAGAGATGTTTCTATCTGTTGTATGATCGTTTTTATAATGCGCGACGTATCGCGGGTGAAAATCCGCCATGCGTTGAATGAGACTTCTAACATTGCGTTTTTTTGATCTTCCATAAAAAAATAAAATGCTCTTTTAATTACTGATGTATAATGGAGCGAAATGAAACAAGTAAACAATAATAAAGGAAAAGAAAAATGCAGGAATGAATAAAAATTCGAGAGAGTGATGATAAAAATCATCATCAAGAAGACACTCAAAATCACCACAACATCCGTTGCAGGATAAAGAATATTGATCCGCTTTTGGATCGACTTTCGGTTGAGAAATATAAGAAAAAAGAATGAAAACACCTGCACAAGAAGAGCTAAGCTCTTGTTGCATTTAGACTTGCATATATATATATATATATATATATATATATATATATATATCTTGTGAATAACGTTACTGAAATTCGATGTGCTATACATAGTGATGTGTTAAGCGATGTATTAAACATGGTAATCAAAGGTGTTTTTGCGAACTCAAATAAGATAAGAGAAATTTATAAATTTTTGCCCAATTTGCATTATGTTAATAGGGATTTTGTTACTGTCAAGTCCCTGATGTTTTATTTTCGCATGTTGTGAATTAACAAGCAGAAAGTATGCCAAACGAGAGTATTCATAATTTTTATCCCAAATTGGTTTTATACCAATCAATCGCGCGTTCCAAACCTTCGTTGAATCGGATAAGCGGTTCGTAACCGATTTTTTCTTTAGCACATCGAATATCCGCCAGCGAATGTTTTACGTCACCGGGACGTTCGCTTGTGTAAATGGGCGGAATGTTTGTATTGAGGAGTTGCTGAAGTTTTGTCAAAATTTGATTGAGCGTCACCGATTCATTACACGCGATGTTCATTGGGCGACCGTCGCAATTTTCCGCCGTAGCGTGCGCTGCCAGCCAGTTTGCCTGACACACATTATCAATATAGCAAAAGTCGCGGCTTTGTTCACCGTCGCCGTAAACGGTCGGCGGTTGGGCTTTTAACAACGACGCAACAAACGCAGGAATCACCGCCGCGTAAGCTCCAAACGGGTCTTGGCGAGGTCCGAAAACATTGAAATACCGCAACGACACCGTTTCCATCTGAAACGCCGCCGCATACGCCTGCAAATACGCCTCGCACGCCGTCTTACTTGCCGCATACGGACTAATGGGCAAAACCGGCATGTCCTCCTGTTTCGGCGAAACCGGTTGATTTCCATAAGCGGAACTTGAAGCGGCAAAAACAATCCGCTTGACTCCCAACGCTCTCGCCGTTTCCAGAACATTGATTGTTCCGTTGACATTCACATCGTGACTTGTTACCGGATCGTCGATACTTCGCGGTACCGACCCCAACGCGCCTTGATGAAAAATCGCCGCACAATCGCGCATCGCTTTTTCCGTCGCTTTTCGGTCGCGTATATCGCCTTCAATAAGCTGAATCTGATCGACAATTTCTGTGAGATTTTCGCGTTTTCCTGTCGCAAAATTGTCCAAAATCACAACATCGTGTCCTTGGGCAAGAATAAATCTCGCAAGATTTGAACCAATAAATCCCGCACCGCCGGTTACAAGATATTTCGACATAAACTCCTCACACTTTCAAAGTTCAGTTTCATTAAAAAAGGAAATATGAAGGACAAACGTGACTTTAACGACCTTGTATTTTATCATAGCATATATTTTAACCTCGTGTGAATTTACAAAAAAGAAAATTGAATACTGTCGAGAACGCAACACTGAGTCGTTACAGTCAATTTTACCAGAAAGTATTATTCTTGCCGCCCTTAATTTATAAAATTCCCTTAGTAGCCAACCAATCCCCCAAAACGCGCCTTTAATGTTTAGATGATGACCTTTTAAAATTTGTCTCTCACAAAGACGCCAAGAACACCAAGGGATTCTATACATTACCTTTCCCCGTGATAAATTGCAATTTTGTAGGGGCAACCCTCGTGGTTGCCCTGAATTGGGAATACATCTCCAAATTGAAAACGTTTCTCAAAGTCGGACGACGGCAAGCGTCGCCCCTACAAAAATACATTTTCTCACGTTGCGGATTCTAAAAAACAACTCCTCTGTGCCTCCGTGCCTTTGTGAGAAAACATCAATTGAAAATAAATCAATCCGCAACTATACTCATTGTACTTGAGTTTTCGGTTTTATGAATGGAGATCAAGCCGGACTTTACGGGATAACGACGCCAGTGAAAACCGAAATTTCAAGTGCAAGAAGTATACAATCCATTTTGCCGGAAAGTATTATTATTGCCGCCCTTGTTTATAAAATTCCCTTAGTAGCCCGAATTGTATCACCAATTATGCGCGCCCTTCATTCCCTTATTTGTCGTTCAATTGTTTTGATAAAAATTCATGATCTAAAAAATAAGGGCTGTAATGGTACAGCCGTGCGGGTACTTGCAATGGTAAAATCTTTCGGGTAATCAGTCAATGGAGACGTCGTCATTAAGATTGTTGATCAGTGCGGATTTATTTTGGTTGGGCAATTGACGCCATCGTTTTCTATTGCGTTTTCACATATTGCCCTCCAAAACGAAATAAGCAGAAACATTCTATCGCTGCACGGCTGTTCCAATCAATCATCAAAACGAAAGCCCAATGATGATTTTAATACTTCCGGTTATTTCTTCAACGTCAGTTGCCATTGTCCCGTGTATCCTGCTCCGAGCATGTAGAACGCCGTGTCGTTGGGAACGGCTGATGTGGTTGCCGAAGGCGCGGAGATGATGAATTTCACGTCGGACGCAGTCGATTTTTCGTCGGAATTTTTCTTTTCGATAATTTCATCATTGACGCTTTTTAACGTTCCGCTTGTTGCAGCAGTAGCTTGCGCGGTTACGGTTGTTGTTCCGTTATTTGTCGTGGTAGTTGTTGTTGCTTGTGCGGTCAATGTCGATTGAATGTTCGGAGCATCGGCACGGACAACCACCATCGACATGATTTCATCGCGTGTATCGTCGTCCATTTCAAAAATGACCGGTAGTTGCGTGGATTGTCCCGGTTGAACTGCTTTGAAACTGTCGGGATATTTCGCGGCGGGATAAACCTGACGTGAAACCGGACGATCATCAGGATAGTTTTGGAACAGCGCGACATAAATCGGAACCGCCGCCTGAATGTGAATACGGAATTTTTCTTTCACCCCCATTTTTCTTTTGATTGGATTGAAATTCGTTCCGTCCTCAAGCTGGAACCATACTTTGATTCCGAGATTACAATCGGTTGGTGCTGTGGTTGTGCCGGTCGTTGTCGTTGTTGTGATAGGAACGCTTGCCGACGCAATCGCGAATTTGTCCAGCGACACGCCATCTTTAGAAAAAGCGTCTTTGACAATCGGTTTGGCGAGTCCGTCTTTAGCATTTTGGGTCAGTTGTTCAAACCCTTTTTCAAACGCGGCACGGTCTTGTTGCTGGGCGAAAATACCGTTTCCGCTAATCAATAACGCAGCAATACCGGCGAACAATGGGAATAACATGTTTTTTTTCATCAAAATCTCTCCTCAAAAAACGGGGCTTGTGATTGCCGTATGAAGATTACGATATTTTTCACGACGGCTTAAAAACGGCAAGTTGCCGCTCACGATATATTATGCTAAAATTCTCGCATAGGTGACAGGAATTTTTCATTTTAAAGATATTTCAGCAAAAAGAGCAGGTTATGAAATGGAATATTCAATGCTTACACGATTTGAAAACATTTCGTAACTATTCAGTTGTCCAAACCAAGTAAATCCGCACGGCAACTATATTGTTTATCCGAAAGATTTTACTATTGTCGCCCTTATTTATGAAATTCCCTTAGTAGCCCGAATTGCATCCAACTATGCGCCCTTATTCTCTTATTTTTTCGTTCAATTGTTTTGATAAAAATCCATGATCGAAACAATAAGGGCATAAGGGTGCTTTGGAAGGGGTTTTGTTGGCTACTAAGGGTGATTTGAAAAATAAGGGCGGCAATAATAAAACCTTTCGGATAAAAAAGGCAAATCATTATCTGCCCCTACTATTCTTCGTTACGGATTGATTGGTTTGGGCGACGGAATCGTTACAACTTTTTTAATACGAAACAGGCAATATTGTTTGTGTTCTAAACCTCATTTCCACCTAATTTTCCTTACAAAACAACCTCAGTAGCAACGATTTTTCCCCCAAAAAATAAACCTCATTATCTCATGACGTTTGGGTTGGAATGAGGCAATGAGGTTAAAATGGATGGGATTGTCTTGGCTACTGAGGTTGTTGTGTTAGGAAAATGAGGTGGAAATGAGGTTTACGCAAAGCTATCTACCCTCCCCTAAAAACGAAATAACCAAAAAAACTTAAACACACCTTGAAAGCACTGGCAATAAATTGGGATTTTCACACCACGAACTCGTGAACAAAAAAAATTATTTTCCTCTTGACTATTGGGGGATTCTCATGTAAACTAAAAAAATTGTTGTTTTCAGTTTTAAAAATTTTATCTTTGGAGGCCATTTTTCCGTTTTGAAAAATAAATTGCCCGGATTTTTATTCGGGTGTTAAAAAATAATCGAGTACGTTAACTATTACGAAATCGCTTAGGCGACTTTAATTTTCTATAGACCAACGGATTTTCCGTGTAGAAAATTACTGTAGCATCATAAAGTTACGTGGCTCCCGTCCGGGGAGCGTCGCGTATGATGCTATGGGTATAATTCAGCGTTACATATGTAACGCACCACTTTGGTCGGTGGGAATGAGCCTACCTTTCGTAATCGTGTCGCTCCTATTCTAATAGCGACATTCTGTTGCCGTTTCTCGGCTAGTGTTTTTCCCACTTTGTAGCAAAACAGATTATTTGTTTGTAATCTGTAAATTTTTAAACTCTCTTTTTAAGGAGAAAGGTTATGAAAATCACATTACGTTTTGGCTTTACGCTGGTCGAATTACTTGTGGTGATTGCGATCATTGGAGTTCTGATCGCGTTGCTTTTGCCAGCCGTTCAAGCAGCGCGTGAGGCGGCACGGAGAATGCAATGCAGCAACAATCTCAAGCAACTCGGACTGGCAACGCACAATTATTTGGATGCGGCAAAGACGCTTCCGTATTATTGCAGCCCGGCGTCACCCAGTAATACGCCGATTCCAGCTCCGACGTCAACCAATCACAACGCTTATCAAGTTTGGGGCGGTCCCTCGTGGGTAGCGCGTATTTTGCTCTATAGCGAACAGAATGCGTTGATTGAGCGATCAATTTCGGACAATGCAAGATTCTGGCAGAGCGAGCCGTGGACTTCTGCAGGGTTGGCTTACAGAACAGCAGAAGTCAATTTTCTGGTTTGCCCGACGCACGGCGGGGGAATGCTTATCACTTCAGTTGCAACTGCGAAAAGACGGAGTGGTTGTTATGCCGCCAATTTGGGAGCAACCGATTATGATCAATATGAAATGACAATTCCCGGTTCCAGTCCGGCACAAACGATTAAATGTACGGCGCCTTGGAAATGTCAGCAAGCGAGGCGGTTATCTTCTATTGCCGACGGCACAAGTAACACCTTGTTGTTTGCTGAAGTAACTCCTCCGCAAATGGAAGAATACACCAAGGACTGTACTGTCGGCGATATTTGCGGTGGTCTTGGAGCAGGGTTTACTGCTTGGCTTTCCCCAAACAATAAAGGCGGCGATGTGCTTTGGCAAGCAGCAAATAGATTCCCATCTGATCTTATCGGCACACCGGGAAAACGAGGGGGAAGCGCAACAGAAGGAGATCCGGTCAATCAAATCATTGCCGCCCGAAGTTATCATACTGGAGGAATTAACGTGGGGCTTGCAGACGGTTCCGTTCAATTTGTTTCCGACACAATCAATATTGATCACTGGCGCGCGGCGGCAACGGCAGACGGCGGCGAAACGGCAGGATTGTAAGCAGAGTTGTGTAAGAATGACGCAAACGTAACTCGCTATTCAATGATTGATATTCATTAAAAGAAGGAACGTTAAGGACAAGAGGGACATGGGGACAAACTGAACTGATACAGAACAAACGGCAAACAATCAGCAAATCGCGGCAAGTCCCCAATGTTTCTTTTGTCCCAAGCGTCTCTAAAAAATGCTCGTGAACGTTTGCCTACTTTTTACTTTCACAAAACCGTTTCATAAACTTTATTTTTGAGGACTTTATGCGTAGAAAACATTTCATTGGTTTGATTTTGGTGTTGTTGGCTGTTCTGCTAACGGGATGCGGAAGATCGGACGGACGTGTTGCCATACGAGGAAATGTCGCACTGGACGGCGTTCCGCTTGCGGACGGAACAATCACCTTTTTTCCGACAGACGGCGGAAACGGCGTTTCTTCCGGCGGTTCCATTCAGCAAGGATATTACACGTCCGACCTTATGCCGGGCAAGTATGTCGTCCAAATTACGGCAAACCGCAAAACGGGAAAAATGATCAGTATTTATCCCGATATGCCGCCCAGTGAAGAATTTGAACAATACATTCCCGCCAAGTACAATAAAAAATCAGAACTGACAATTGACGTGGAAAATAAAAGCAAGCAAACGTTTGATTTTGCGTTGGAATCAAAATAAGAGCCTTTTATACCTCCTCGCACTTGAAATTCGGCTTTCATTAAAAAAAGGGACATTAGGGACAAAAGGGACTTTTGGGACGTGATGAACGATCAGCACTGTCTTAAAAAGCGAATTTTAAAGTGGGAGGAGTATAATTTTCCCAAAGATTTTATCATTGTAGCCTTTATTTATCAATTTTCCCTTAGTAACCCGAATTGCATCCAACTATGTGCCCTTATTCTCTTATTTTTCGTTCAATTGTTTTGATAAAAATCCATGATCGAAAAAATAAGGGCATAAGGGTGCTTTGGAATGGGTTTTGTTGGCTACTAAGGGTGATTTGAAAAATAAGGGCGGCAATAATAAAGCCTTTCGGATAAAAAAGGCAAATCATTATTTGCCCCTACTATTCTTCGTTACGGATTGATTGGTTTGGGCGACGGAATCGTTACAACTTTTTTAATACGAAACAGGCAATGTTGTTTGTGTTCTAAACCTCATTTCCACCTAATTTTCCTCACAAAACAACCTCAGTAGCAACGATTTTTCCCCCAAAAAATAAACCTCATTATCTCATGACGTTTGGGTTGGAATGAGGTAATGAGGTTAAAATGGATGGGATTGTCTTGGCTACTGAGGTTGTTTTGTTCGGAAAATTAGGTAGAAATGAGGTTGGTCTATTCATTACAACTGCGTGTAAAAATTCCATGAACAGTTACCTTTTTTCATTTAATTGATTTCCGGTTTTATTTCATCGTTCCCAAAATTTCATCTAATGTGATGGAATCGTCAAACGCCCAAATTTCATTCGTTAAAGCGTCGCGGCGGCGTGACCAGCAAGGAGAATCGTCCCATGAAAAAACAATGGGACGCTCGTTGCGGCGGGTTTCACGGAGCAATTCTACAAGTTCTGCGTCTAATTGCCATGTTTCGCCGTCTTGATTCCGATGTTGCAGAATTTGTGATCGGCTGACCGGAATTAAAAATCGTTTGGCTTTTTCCCGCTCCGGCGGATAATAAATAACAAAGCCATTTTCCTCATTCGGACTGAAATAAAAGAGAAAATAGACCGCGTCGTCCATCATTTTTGTCGAACGGGAACCGTAAGCGTTGCGCGGACGGCTTCGATTAATGTATAAAACAATCCGCTTCAAATCGTTGGGATCGCAAGAGGTAATCGCAATATCAAAATATCTGTTCCATGCGTGAAGGATGTCCGAATCGGAATACGGCTGCAATAATACCGTGTCGAGTAAGCGGAGATCATTATTGATTTCCGCGCGGTTTCCGGTCAAACGGTCTTTACCGATCAGATATTCTAACGCAAAAAGATAACAATTCATTGCATCCTGACTCAAAGAAAAGTTTTTGGGGTTCATTTGAAATTCCTCCAAAAAATTACGAATGGGTTGAAGATCATTTTCTGTTTCGCTTAACGTTTCCGCCCAACGATAAAGAGATTGAATCGCCGGACGCGATTTTTCATCAATAGAATCTATTTGCTTTTTTATCTGTTCCAACTTCGCGGACATTTTCTTTTGAGCATCCGGCAAAAACATTTCTGTAACTGCTTGTTTCAGAAGATTTTCGAGCCGCCAACTGTCGCGGGTTTCCATTTCACGGCTTTTTCCGTAGCGTTCATTCAACTGACGCACGGTTTTTTCGGAAAACTGTTTTGCCGCAAGACCATTGAAAAAAAGACAATCGGCAAGAGCGGCGTCAATTTTTGCAATAAAAACCGCGTTGTCGCGTTCCGATAATTTATATTCCTGCGATTCCAACGCGTTTTTGAGTTGCAAAAGCCGCTCTTCCGCTATTTCGGAATCGCCTTTAATTCGGAACATTATTGCTTCGTCCATTACGGCGTTGATCTTTGCGATTGTTGTTATCTCATTGTTGGATAATTCCGAACCTGTTTCTGTTTGTGAAAATGTATTTGTCGAATTGTTGACCGTCGGTATGTTCATTCTTGTTTCGGTCGGCGTAATTTTTCGGTTAAAAATTTTTCCGAACATCAAAACCAATATAACAAGAGTTGCCAACAAAATCCCGCTTGCTCCCATTGTCATTTGGCGAAACGTTATGCGTCCGATTTTCTGCGGCGCAATCCGAGAAAGAGGCGGCGTGTTTAATGAAAGAAGAAACGCTTTCAAATCTTCAATCAATAATTTCGGCGTTTGATAACGGTCGTTAGGATTTTGAGCGGTCATCTTTTGCAAAATATTTTCTAATTCCACCGACAAATCGGTTTCCGGCGATTTTGTATCGCCGGGGTATTTTGCGTGAAGAAGCCAATAGAACGTTTGACCAAGTCCGTAAATATCCGCGCGGACGTCAATATCCGGCAAATTCTGTATTTGTTCCGGCGGCATAAAAATAGGAGTGCCGATTCCGCTTTGCGTTTGAAATTGCGATTGCCGTTCGTCTTGAGAATGACGTAGTTTAGCAAGTCCGAGATCAAGAATCTTTATTGTACCGTCCGGCTGACGCATAAGATTTGACGGTTTAATGTCGCGGTGAACAAGTCCGGCAGCGTAAAGACAATCAAGACCTTCGGCAACTCCAAGAACAATTTCCGTCATCGTTTTGAGATGTTCCGGCGATCCCAATTTTTTTCCTGCGTCGAAAGAATCGTCAAAAAATTTTCCGGCGAATTTATCCACGCTTGTTCCTTCGACATACTCCATAACAAGATAGGGTGCGGAATCGTTATCGAGTTGTGCATGACGAATTTCGACGATGTTAGGATGTTTTTTTTCCAACAATTTTCCCATCGCCTGAATCTCGCGGAAAAAGCGGGCGACCGCTTCTTTGTCTTGCGCATATTGTTTTCGCATTTTCTTAACGGCGACTTTACAGCCGAGAAAGCGGTGTTCGGCAAGATAAACAACGCCCATTCCGCCGCGTCCCAGTTCACGAAGAATCGTACAGCCGCCGATTTCATTTTGACGAAACGAAGAATATCCCTTAACTTGGTTGAGAACATTTCGTATGATGCCGTGATGTTTCGGAAAACGAAGAAAATATTCATCGCCGGTGAAATCCGTTTTTTTTCGGAGATGAAACTCGGCGTCCGCATAAAGCAGTTCCTCGAACAACGAGGTTTGAAACTCCGCCGGAACAGATTTCAGTATTTCTTCAATGCTCTGAGATTCCGGCATGTTCCAAGTCGTCTCGAATTTTTCACGGATTTGATCGAGGTCAAAAGATTCTTGTTGTCCCGTGTTTTCCTGTTC
>JAIRYX010000319.1 GCA_031267635.1 Planctomycetaceae bacterium | reverse complement strand
GATAAGTAAAATTCCGCCGTTTGCCATGATTTATTGTTTTCATAATCAATTTCGCTCACACTTGATACGTACAAAATTAAGTATGTTAGTTAATATAACAAATTATTTCGGCTGGACAATAGGGAAGGACGGAAATATTTTCAAAAAATAAATAAAAAGATTACGCGATAAGATTTTTGCACGATATTACTTTTCTTAATTCGTTGACATATCACAGTTTACGCAATCGCAGAAACAGTAAAAATTTTTTATTTAAAATGCAAAAATTCCTGATTCTTTCATATTTTGGAGAAAAATGGATTCATGAGAACTTCTAAAAACCTCCCCCAAGTATTCGTAAGCCCTTATTTTCAACGGTCGCATTTGTTGAAAATAGGGTTTTTAGAAGTTCCCTTCAGTCGCCCAGTGCGGATTTATTGGGGTGGAGCGGCTGAATAGCTACGATAGCTCATGCGTAACATGAGTTCTATAATATTACTGTCTTGTCATCGCCGCAGATTTTGTATAAAATACTAACTGGGGATATTTATCATCAATCCACATTTTTCCCCTGCAACCGGGATAAAACACAAATGCAATCACAATTACCGCAAATTGCTATTGTAGGAACAGAAGGTTCCGGCAAGACCGTATTAGCGACCGTTTGGGCAAAGAAAATGTCTCTGAGGCAAGATGGTACATTTCTTAATTCTAAAGGAATGAAGACGGGAATGTATGTCGAACAAGCATGGGCGGCTTTGAATAACGGCGAATGGCTTCCTTCGACTCCGCCCGGTCAAAAATTTGAGTTGGAATGGAACTTGCATATCGGCAATGTTGTTTATCCGGTCAAACTTGTTGACGTCGCCGGTCAGGATTTGCGGAATTTGTTTTCTTATGAGCGGCATAAAGAGGCGAATTTGTCCGAACACGAACGCGGCGTTCTCAATTATCTGGCAAATTCGTCGATTGTCGTTATCGTTGTCAATCTTCAGGATTTTACCGGCGAACCGGACGCCGTTAAGCGAGCGGAAAACGAATTGATCCTCAAAGAAATTATCGACATGTATAGCGTTGATGCAAAACATCAGGATATTGCCGTTGTTTTCACGGCTTATGATCTGTATCGTGTTGAAATGGAAAAACGGCACGGTTCATTTGCAAACTATGTAAAAAATGAATTGCCGACGCTTGTCAATACGGCAAGAGCCGGTGCAAAATCCGGCGATAATATCAAGTTCTTTCCGGCGGCAGCGGTTGCGGAGACGGAAATCCGTTTGGAAAATAGCGGCGTTCATCGGGTACCGAAAAAGAATTTTAAAAGTTTTGGACTTGATAAACTTTCCGATTGGATTCTCGACAATGTTCAAAAACTTGCAAGACAGGATGCGGAAAAACAAGAAGCGGTAAGACGGGAAGAAGCGGAGCGGGAAGCGGCGGTGCAAGATGCCGCAGATTGGGCGGAATTGTTAAAACAAATTGTCGGTGCGGTTATCGGTTTGGTGATTGGCGCCATTGCCGGCGGCGTTACCGGCTTGCTTTTCGGCGGCGGATTTATGTGTCTTGTTGGCGCGGTTATCGGTTTAGCGGTCGGCGGAGGAGTTGGCGGATTTATCAGTTGGTGTATCGGCACATTGAAAAAAGCAAAGGGCGGACAGCAAGAGACAACGGTTTCTTCACAAGAAAATACGACGAAAGAAACACATCATGAAGAAGGACAAAACTCCAAACAAGAAACAACGGAACAAGAAGCTATCGGGAAAGAAATAACCCATTGGACTGCGGAACAAGAAGCGGCGGATCAAGAGGCAGCGAAGCAGGCGGCGGCATGGGAAGCGGAACGAGAGGCGACAAAGCGGGAAATCGCAAAATGGGAAGCGGAATGGGCGGAAAGACAGAAAAAAAATAAATAACCGAAGAATAAACCTTAACTTTTTTATTCATTAACAACCATGCAACTTTATTACGCACTTTATGATCCGGCAACCTCGAAAGACGGCGCCTATTGGACTTGGTTTGCCGGCGGTTTACAAAAAGACGAACTCAACGGTTTCTACAATGATATTGCCGTCAAACATTTGCCGACGGAACCTAATAAATTGGAATCGAACGGTTTTTGGGGCGGCGTTGCCTGTTACCGCGATTGGACGGTTTTGTACCGTTACTACAACGGCGGATTTGATAACAAAGGAAGACCGGGACGGTATGTGATTCTGACGGCATGGATTCCGGCGGAAGAAACGATCGGTATTAATATTTCCCCGATTTTTGACAACGATACATTCAAACGCATTGCCGAAACGTCTCAAGAACGCCCTGCTTCCGAACCGTCGTCTTTGTCTGAAAGTTGGACAGGGAAAAAGAAACCGCTCAACCTGCAACTCCCCGATAAAGAATTTACAAAACCATTTCCAAGTGCAGAGGATGCGATCAATGTGTTTGCGAACATTCCGGCAAACCGCAACGCTTGGGTAAAAATTACGAAACAAGAAATTGTTCTTACCGCAGACGCTAATCCGGGACCGACAAAAGAAGAACTTTTACAACAAAAAATGGTTTATCTGGTGTCAAAGTATGAAGAACAAATAGCGTATCAGGAAGAAAAGTACGAGGTATTGCAACAAAACCAAAACAATCTGGAACAATCATTGCAAGTTAAGGAAAGTGAAATATCAAATTTGCAGAAAGAAAATAAAGAAAAAAATTCTCAAATCCAAAAATTGGAATATGAAATAAACCAACAGTCTTTATTCCAAAGTTATCCCATACTTTCTTTTTTGTTGGGAGGAATAATTTGTCTTTTGGTTGAAATCATATTATATTTCTGTCAATTGGGGTTGTTGTGGAGTATTGCGATTAACGGCGGCGTTTTTTTGGTGATATTATTATTGTATTTTATATTTCATGTTTGGTTAGAGTGGCTATAACGGTATCTGTCATATAACAAGACCGTCATTGAAGAAATCGTAAAATTATCTATGACTCAAGCGTTTAGAATTTACTGGTTATGTTGGATTTTATGGCATAAATAACGAACGCAAGAGAGCGGTTGTGCGTTCACTATGGAAATGTATAAATTTGCCGACTGGTTCGATTTGCGTTTGACATTTTAGTGTGTTACGTTTAATGTGATCTTTTACGTTCCCGATTCTTTTCCAAAAAATAAAATAATCAGCAAATTTGGGGTTATGAAAGATATAGCAATAAAAAATGAACTTAACTGAAATCATTAAAAAATACGGCGCCGTTGCCGATGCGGAAATGCTTGATTTTATCGAGGCGGTGTTGGCGTGGAAAACACAAAGCGACGGACAATCCGCGCAAAACGTTCTTGGCGGTATTTTGAAAAAGCTTGCAAACGTATGCCGGAAAAGCGAGCAAGTGCAATCGTTGGAAAATGAAAAACAAGGTCTCGTGGATGAAATTTCCCGCTTGAATATTTCTCGCGAAAAACTCATTGCCGGGATTGCCGAATTGAACGCAAAGCGGATGAAACATAGCGAAGAATATGCGAAAGCCGAACGGAAATTACAGGAAAAGCAGCAAACGTTAGCCGAGTTGGAGCGGATTAAAAATGAAATCGAAAATATTCCGCAGGAACAATCGCGTTTGGAAAAAGAAATCGCTGAATTAAAAGCGGATTCGGCGGACGCCAAACGGAAATATGACGCAACAAAACAAATGGTGGAAGAATTAAAACAAAATCAATGGCTTATTCCGAATGTTAGGGATTCGATATTACAAATATGGAATTCCTTGCCTGCGGACGATATTGACGAATCGGTCAAAAAATAACAGAAATTCGACTCCTCAACACTTAAACATCCGATTTTTAAAGTTCATCCGACAAGTTTATATCTTATTCATTATACTCACTCAGGTTACGCATGAGCGATTAACATTCAGGAAACGTAACAATTCAGCCGCTCAAACCAAATAAATCCGTACAGGACAACGGAATAGTTACCGTCAATTTACCGGAACATATTATTATTGCAGCCCTTATTTATCAAGTTTCCCGTAGTAGCCCGAATCGCGCCCAATTATGCGCCCTTATGCCCTTATTTTTCGTTTGTAACCCATCATCTAAAACGTAAGGGGTATAAGGGCGCGTTTTTTGGGGGTGTTGTCGGTTACTAAGGGAAACTTGATAAATAAGGGCTGCAATAGTAAAGCCGTTCGGATAATTGCAATAGTAAAATCTTTCGGGTAACTCTACAGTTGCCGTGCGGATTTATTTGATTTGAACGACTGAATAGTGACCCGGATTTTACGATATAACGACATCAGTGAAAACCGAAATTTCAAGTGCAATGAGTCTATCAACATTCAATGCGCCATTGATACTGCCCCGTTGACGACTCGATTTCAACGGTAACTCCGTCTCCGCTCCGCACATTCAAACCAACCATAAGCAGGATGGCTCTTGTGTTGCGGATGAACTTCGTCCACAAAATAAAAAACATCGTTTTTGTCTGCATTTTTACGGAGTGTTTGGTATTTATGCTTGCTTATTTCACATTTTGGGGACGGATTGATTTATAAAATACTGCAACTATTCAGTCAATCAAACCAAATATAACTCCGCACTGGGCAGCAATCTTATGACTGATTATCCGAAAGATTTTACCATTGCAGCCCTTATTTATCAAGTTTCCATTAGTAGCCAACAAAGCCCGCGAACTTGCCCTTATGCCCTTCTTTTTGGAGGATGGATTGTTACCCAAACAAATTAAACGAAAAATAAGGGAATAAGAGCGCATATTAATACAATTCGGGCTACTAAGGGAATTTTATAAACAAGGGCGGCAATAGTAATATTTTCCGGTGAAACAGTAACGATGCAGTTGCCATGCGGATTTACTTGACTTGGGCAACTGACGTCATAGTTTTCTATTGCGTTTTCAAATATTGTCCCCCAAAAACGAAATAATCAGGGGGTCTTGTAATTCATAGAAGTCTTTAAAGGCGTTGCAAGAATTCTGTTTCAGAACCCCATGAATCTATGGGGCTTTTGTAATAAAACGAATACAAGCCGTATTTACGATAGCGGTGTGTTTCAGAACCCCATGAATCTATGGGGCTTTTGTAATCGCCGAGCTTAACAAGACGATCGTAGAGAAAGTTTCAGAACCCCATGAATCTATGGGGCTTTTGTAATCGTGAATACGCCTCGCGTTACCGTCAGTTGGGTTTCAGAACCCCATGAATCTATGGGGCTTTTGTAATCTAGAAGAGCGTTTGCGGGCGGTCTTGTCCAGTTTCAGAACCCCATGAATCTATGGGGCTTTTGTAATTATGTTCGCCGAATTCAACCATGTAGAACAAGTTTCAGAACCCCATGAATCTATGGGGCTTTTGTAATAAATCTGCGGTTAATACCTCGCAAAGTAAAGTTTCAGAACCCCATGAATCTATGGGGCTTTTGTAATCGTAACCATGCGGAAGTATTTCAACTTTTCGGTTTCAGAACCCCATGAATCTATGGGGCTTTTGTAATATTCGTCGCGACCGAAGTTCGCAAATTCCATGTTTCAGAACCCCATGAATCTATGGGGCTTTTGTAATATGAAGACTTGGAGGCAATGAACAAAAAGTGGTTTCAGAACCCCATGAATCTATGGGGCTTTTGTAATATCTTTTTCAAAAGTCGTTACATACCAAGTATTTATGTACTGTTTTTCAAGAAAAAAAAGAGGAAAGTTTGACAAATTTGGTTGCATTTTACCCGTTTTTTTTGACAATTGCCAAAGATTTATGAGAGTATATCGTCTTTAATTTTGCTGTCAAGCGAGCGTAAAGTACGGTAACAATTGAGTTATTCGCCTTTTCACCATTATCCGCTTCACTCGCAAAACGAAACTTCGAATAACAATAAATATTATGGTTAAACGCCATCCCATAACGATAGGGAGTTTTTCACGACCTGATTGTCAAAGAGCATTTATTTCTACCCCGTAACCGGCATATACTCAATAGGCGGTAAATACAACTCGTCTGTTTCTTTGCTGTAAAATTTGACCAGCGATTGAGCGATCATTGTAACAATATCGAACAATTTCCGCGTCTCATCATTGGCTTTGTAACGTTGAGTCAGCGGATAAATCAATTCTTCTTTTACTCGCGGCGTAAGTTCTTTTGTCAGTTTACGTGTTTCCAGTTTTTTTGAAATATTAAATTGCAACCTCACAATCCAATCAACAAGCGGTCGCAACGGTTCCATTAAATCATCCGCCAAACAAAATGCGTCCCGCTGATGACAATGATGAATCCCTAACGCCGGATGAAATCCTGTTGCACAAACCGCTCTTGCCGTCATTGCACGAACTATCGTGTAACCGTAATTCAAACGATTATTGAGCGGGTCGCCGCCGTCAGAATTACGATGAAATTCAATATCAGGAAACAACGCCCGCCAATATCTTTTCGCCGCCTGCGCTTCCATATTGTCCGTATCGCCGCTTTTGACATTTTCCGCCATTTTCATTAAATACTTCGCCTCGTCCAATGAACATTTCAGAGAATCATCTGCCAAACATCGGGCTTGTGCCTGAATTTTTGCTTTGACCACCTGTTGCCACGCATTTTTCAATGTCGGTTGCGATGCATCTATTTGTAACTTTAACCGCTGCACCGGCACCGAATATGCCTCCATCGGTAACATCATACTCACCGGACGATAACGATAATCACAAACCACAAGCATCCCGCCGCTCTCCGTAACACTTTGTATCACCGACTGAGTTAATGTTACATTGCCGTTGGACAACAGTATCACGGCAATCTCGGCAAACGGAATACTCACAACCGAACCGTCTTGTTTTTCCACAACAAGTTGTTTGTTCTCTTCACGCAAATTGTTACGTCCTTCGGAAAAATCAAGGATATGTCTTGCGTGAGCGGCAGCAAGTACCGCCGCTTTTTCATTTTGATCACCGCCTCTTCTAAAAGACGATGAAATCCGGCGTAGGAAGTT
>JAIRYX010000306.1 GCA_031267635.1 Planctomycetaceae bacterium | reverse complement strand
ATTCAACCCGACGAAAAACAACCGGGTTACAAGCATTTCATTATACGTCCGGTAATTGTCGATGAGGTTTCTTTTGCCGAAGCGTCGGTAGAATCGCCTTACGGTAAAATTACCAGCCGTTGGGAACGCAAAGATGGAAAGATAACCTTATCCGTAACCATCCCGCCCAACTCCGCCGCAACAGTTTACGTTGACAATAAACCCGCCGAATTTCCCGCCGGTCAATATGAATTTACGTGGTGAGAAAGCTCCTGCTTATTTCGCTTTGGGAAGAGGGATTGATTTATACAATACTGTCGCTATTCCGTTGTCCAAGCCAAATAAATCCGCGCGGCAACTAGTAACTACAGTATTTTATAAATCAATCCCCTCTCCAAAAAGTGAAATAATCAGATTTTTTTGAGAGGGTGTTGTTCAAAAAACAATAACTATGATTCAATGAAGTGGTATGATGTTTTGGCTTTTTTTTAGAAAGATATGATTTGTCTGAATTGAGATAGTCTGGTTTCGATTTCGGCGGAGTTGATTTTTTGCAAACGTTCCAGACTGAATCCTTCAACACAAAAACTTGCTATCAAGGTTCCATAAACCAACGCATTTTTGATAGTCGTTTCGTCGAGTTGACCATTTTGCGCAGCAATATACGCAAACATAGCGCCTGCAAATGAATCACCCGCACCTGTCGGATCGACGACATTTTCAGTTGGAAATGCCGGAACGACGTAAATTTTGTCGCGACTCAAGAAAAACGCACCGTGTTCGCCTTTCTTGACAACAACAAACTTGAGACCGTTTTCAAGTATCTTGCGTCCAGCCGACAACGTATTGATTTCGCCCGTTAATTGTTTCGCTTCGCTGTCATTCAACACAAGACCGTCAATTCGTTGCAACAACTTATCAAGATCGTCACGGGCAATGTTGATCCATAAATCCATCGTATCCGCAACGACAAGATCAGCTCCGTGTATTTGGTTTAACGCTTCCAGACCGGTTGAGGGTGCGCCGTTACCCAAGAAGATGTATTTTGTTTGTCGGCAGGATTCGGGCAATTTCGGTTTGAAGTTACCGAGTACATTGAGTTGTGTGTCGAGGGTTTCGCGATCATTCATGTTGTCAAGATATTTCCCTGACCATCTGAATGTTTTACCGCCTTTTTCTATTTCAAGCCCTTCCGTATCAATTCCATGATCTCGGAAACATTTTGTATGTTCGGGCAACCAATCTTCGCCGACAACTCCGACGATTTGAACTGGAGCAAAAAAACTTGCCGCGTATGCCGCGAAAGTTGCCGAGCCGCCCAAAATATTTTCGCGGTGTTCTATGGGCGTTTTAATATTGTCATACGCGACGGAACCAACGACTAATAACGACATAATTCTCTCTAATACAAATTAAGTTATTTATCACAAAGGACACAAAGAACCACTACACTCTTCATGCTTTATAAATTCGTTTTTCTTTCAAAAAGGACATTAAAGATAAAAGGAATTTTGGGGATATGATAAACGACAAGCACGATCTAAAAAACCGAATTTTCAAGTGTGAGGAGATTATTCTAACACATTCTCTTCAAAGAAACAGCCATCAAAAAAATATTTTTCATAACAAAAAAATAATATTTTTATGACATGTAACGCGAAATGCGAAAACATGTAAATCTATTTTAACTTCTGTTTTTTCGCTACTTTCGCTTGTTGTCTTGATGTTTATAAATTATTCAAACCAACATAAAAGCGGGAATACAAGACGTCATTTATGATTTTATTTTTGCGGACTCGTCTCAATCTTTGTCGCAATCATCTTTTAGGAACATTGCATTTATGCGACAAAAACAAGTTATCCCCATTGTGAAATCGTTACAACAATTCATAAAAAAGTTTTTGAAAATTTTCAAATCAGCGATGTTTCAATCCATTTCAAGGTTTAAGAAAAATTCAAAGAAAAATGAATCGCGTGAAATGTAAAAAGTATTTGACGTAAAAAAATCTCCGGTTACAATCGTACATATCGTTTGGAAAAAGAACACAACGAAACGCTTTGTTTTATGTACTTCTCAAATTGTAAAACTCTTATGGATTGTCCGTGAAAGTTGAGAAAAAATGAAATATTTTTAAACAAATATGCTTTTTTGTAGACTGGAGAGTTGGTTTGCTAACTTCCATATTTTGGAAAATCAACCTCCTACTTTTATCTTATCTCATGCTAATTCGTGGCAAAAATTAAATTGTTAGACGTACGTTAAGTTATTCAAAACTGGTAATCCACAAAGAGATTTCTTATTACTGCGACTACTGGAAGTGAACAAAGTTTCATCAGATTGAAGGAGATACCGACGGAATAAATGGCTCTCATTTTTTTCGCGGTCAAAAACCGATGGTAAAACGTACTTGTTGCGAGAGCGTTTCCTTTCGGACAGCATTGGCAAAAAATTAAGTTTTTTCGTAAATTTTTAACAAAAACGGTTTTTCTGTGACAACATTCGGTATGGAAGTCGAACAAAACATTCAAAACGCGCTCGTTGAAACGCTTGGTATTGCGCGTTTTGAAATGTGGTTTATGAAAAACGCCGCGATTGCGATTCACGAATTTTGTGTGCAAATTCGCGCAATCAACGCCTTTGCTGCCGACTGGATTAGAAAGAATTTTTTGGCGGAAATTCGTCGCGTTTGTTATGCGGTTCTCGGAGAAAAACGTAGCGTCGAAATTGTATCGCCCGAAACAGAAATCACAAAAACTGACACAAAGCGTAAAAATATCGAAGTTTCCGCTGTTGCGTCACAAGAACCTAAAACAACGCAACAGCCAAAACAGGCGAGCAGCGTTTCAAATATCAATCAAAAACAAAACGACAAGAACAACAGTAAGTATAATGTTAGAAAAGCCGCAACGTTGAATAAAGTGCAACGTTTGTCCGCAGAAAATCTATTTCAGCAATTTTCTCCACAACAGGCAAACGAACAAATTATCGCGAATGGCAAAAAAAAATTGTCGGAAGTAACTGCATCTCAAAAAACGACACAAAAAACAATACGAAAAACTGACAATCAAAGCGGCTTATTTTCTGTTTCTTTTTTGCCGGAAAATTTTCAAAAAGATTCCTCTTTAACGCCGCCGAAAACGTCGTCCGCGAAAACTCCCGTCCCAATAACAGTTCCCGCAAGGTCAGTAAGCCATCCGTGTCCGCGAAATCAAACTCGACAAAAAAACAAAACAACATTATCGCCGACAGTCAATCGTGATGCGGCAAACCGAAACGTGGTTACTACGGCGTTTGCTCATTCGGAATTGTCGTTTGGAAATTTTGTTACGGGAACATCGAATCGGCTTGCGGTTCACGCGGCGGAATTGGCAGTGCAACACACCGGAAAAATCAGTCCGATTTACATTTTCGGTCCAACAAGCGTAGGCAAAACGCATCTTCTTGAGGCAATCAAATCGAATTTGCGACGCGAGCCGCAAGCGAAACCGCCGTTGATGATGACTGCCGAGCAATTCACATCGGCATTTATTGACGGTCTCAAGCAAGGCATGCCGTTGTTTCGTAATAAATTTCGCGGCATTTCGGCATTATTGATTGACGATATTCCTTTTTTTGAAGGCAAAGACTCAACGCAAACGGAATTTTTGCGAACGCTGGATCAACTCAAAAATCAATGTGTGCAAATTGTTTTGACCGGCGGCCGTTCCGTCGCGGCGTTGTCGGATGTTTTGAAGCCGGAAATCGTGGCAAGAATTGAAGCCGGAATGCCGTGCGAAATCAAATCGGCGGAACAAGAAACGTTATTGAAAATTTTCCGGCAGATGGCAACATCAAGGAATCTCAAATTGTCGGAGGATGTGTGTCAATATGTTGTGTCGAATTTGCCGACACATGCACGTCAGCTTTCGGGAGCGATCAATCGACTTCACGCGGCGGTGTTGAGCAGCGGAAAAGCTGTCACGTTGGAATTAACGGAAACGATTCTCGAAGATTTAATCCGCAACAATAGCCGTCCGATTCGTTTACAAGACATCGACAAAGCGGTTTGTGAGACGTTACAATTAAACAGTCAAACTCTGCAATCGAAGTCTCGCGCGAAGCAAACGACGCAGCCGCGTATGTTAGCGATGTGGTTAGCGCGAAAATACACACGGTCGGCGTTGTCGGAAATTGGAAAATATTTTGGCAACCGTAGCCACAGCACCGTTGTCTCCGCGCAAAAGAAAATAGATCAATGGCTTCAAGACACGCCGGAAATCGGTTTCACGGATTCAACACTCCCCATTACCGACGTAATACAAAAAGTTGAACATATTTTACAAACGCGGTGAAAATTTTGTAACGATTCAGTTGTCCAAGCCAAATAAATCCGCACGGCAACTGGGTAACTACAGTCAATTTTACCGAAAAATATTACTATTTCAGCCCTTATTTATAAAATTCCCTTTTGCTATTTCAATTTTTCCATTTCTTTCAAAATCGCTTTTTGACATTGCTCTTTTGCCTCGCCTTGTTTGGGGACTCCGGTGACTTGAACCATATAAATCGTAATAAAACCAGTCGGTTTATGAATGATCGCCTCGTTGCCGTATGCGCCGCCGTGACCATAAAAATCATCGAATAATCCGAGTCCTAAACCATACGAAGCATCCAAGTTACCGGTCTGTTTCGTCCGCATTTCTTCGACCGATTTTGCGGAAAGAATCCGTTTTCCCTGAAACTCGCCGTCATTGGCAAGCATCTGAAAAAATCGGACTATTTCCGGTGCAGTCGAAAAAATTCCGCCGCCCGCTTCGGCATAACGAATCTGCGGATTGTCAAGTGGATACGTCAAATAGTGAATCTTCGTTTCCTGAAGTGATTTTTTTTCATTGTCATAGCGGTATGATTTGGCAATCCGTTCCACTTGTTCAGACGTTGGAACATAAGCCGTTTCTTTCATACCGAGCGGTTCAAAAATCCGTTTCTTCATAAACTCGTCAAACGATTGACCGGACACTCTCTCGACCACCGCCGAACCAATATTGACACCGACATTGGAATAAAGATATTGCGTGCCGGGTTCATAATTCAGAGACATCATCGCGTAAGTTGCGGCGGCGCGTGTCGGCGAAAGCGAATCAATTCCAAAACGTTCCATGTACGGCGAAAGAAACGTCCAGCCGCCGGTATGAGACAGACATTGCCGGACTGTGGGCAGCTTCGTCGTTTTTAACCGCGACTTTCAAATCGTGAAATTCCGGCAGATAAGTTGCGATAGATTCGTCGAGATTGATTTTTCCCTCATCAACCAAAATCATCACTGCCGCCGCCGCAAACGGTTTGGACGACGAAGCAATCCAAAAAATCGTGTTTTCTTTCATCGGTGTTTTCGCGACAACATCTGCATAACCAACACTATTGATTTGCAAAATTTTGTCTTTCGTCGCCAACAACGTCACAAATCCGGGCATTTCGCCCGAATCTACAAACGGCTGTAACGCTTTAGCAACTTCAGTTTCCTGCGCACAAACAGCGAAACTCAACATCAGAAAAAGCAAAACGCTTAATCCGCTTTTCATGTTTATCATTTTTTTCATTGTTGTACCTTCAATCAATGGGAAATTTGTTATACGTTTCAACAATATTTCATTTTGCACAAATCGAAAACAAAATCAAGAGATCGCAGAAATTTTGCAGTGGCAAAAGTCGAAAAATTTAGACATTCAGGATGGCAAGAGCATTTTGTTTTATTTTTTTCCTCCTACCAAAATCTATTCGTGGCTTAAACAGAAGTACATTTTCAAAGAATTTGAATTTTGAAAAGATTTTATTGTTGAGAATGATTACTTATTTAATTTTTATGGTATAATTTATGTGTGGCTGTTGTTCAAAATTTAATGAGGTATGGTATTAAACTTTTTCCAAACCAGCTAAACATCATTAAAACACAATACCACAGAATAATTTATTTGACTTCGTATAAAAATTTTTTCTTAATTTTACTTTTTTAACCGCTTATGATACTGTATGTCAATATCATCGCAACAATCATCACACCGCCGTATTTTATCAATTTTTCTTGTCGTTTCCACAATCACGATTCTTGTTTTAACAGATTCCACTGTTTTTCCACAGCAGTGGGCAAATGAAATGTTTGAGGTTCGCGATCACAATTTCGGCAATGTTTCTCGCTATGCCAAAGCGGAATATGAATTTAAAATTTATAACCCTTATGTCGAAGATGTGCATATTAGTTCGGTAACCGCAAGTTGTGCTTGTACTTCGGTTTACATCAAAAATCCAATACTAAAAACTTACGAAACCGGAACAATTCTAGCGCATTTTAACACTGACCGTTTTACCGGTTCGCGTGAAGCAACAATTACTGTGGCGATTGACCGCCCGTTTTATGCAATTGTTCAACTTCACGTGAAAGGCGTTATCCGTAGCGATATTCGATTTCAGCCGAGTGAAGTAAATTTTGGAAATGTTAATGTCGGCGAGTCGCCGGAAACGAAAGTTACTTTTTCGTATACCGGTAATAGTCACTGGAAAGTAACGAAGATTTCCTCGTCAAATCCGGCAGTCTGGGGAGAATTAACGGAGACAGAAAGAAAACATGGTCGCATCAACTATCAGCTTAAAGTAAAACTCACTCCCGACGCTTCTGCGGGTTACATCAACGACAGAATCATTCTCGTAACAAACGAATATCCACCAAGCGAAATTCCTTTTGTAGTGCAAGGTCATGTACGTCAAGGAGTTACAGTCAGGCCAACGTCGCTTGTGTTGGGACATATTGAACCGGGAAAAGAAGTGACCCAAAAATTTGTGGTTCGCGCGGAACAACCGTTCACGTTAAAAGAAGTTTCCTGCGACAATCAGCGTTATCAATTTGAACTTCTTTCTTCTAGCAACAACACTATTTCAAAGAACATTTACATTGTTGCCGTAACGTTCAAAGCAACGGAAACGGAAAACGCTCAAAATTTTCACGATACAATAAAAATCACCACCGACGCTCAAGCAACGCCTCTGGAGATAAGCAGTTATGCCAAAGTCAGTGCGACCAAAAACAGCAATTCTTCGTTAGACAATTCCTCGCTGAATACGATTCAGGAATGACAATTCATGCTGCCTTGGTTTTAGAACGATTTAATGGCAAAAAATTGTCACGAAAATCCGTTGCGGAATTTGTTCCTGTCCATTCTTTTAACAGTTTATTGATTCGAACATCAAGCTGTTCGAGTTCTTCCAATAATTCGTTGTGCCTATCGTCCAATTCCAGAAGTTTTTCTAATGTATCCATAAAGAATAGATTTTCCTAAAAAATTGTTTGACAAAACGCCCAAAGATACATTGGAAATCGTCATTTCGGAAATGCCTATCTAGTAATATACGCCCTGTCGCTACAGGCGAGAAAATCAACACCTGTGATAAATACAACAAACTCTTCGTATTTTAACTTGCTTTCTATGAGGATTTTGAACGTCAACGGAAATTTTCACTCGAAAATGGCTTTTCATTTGACGTGTAAAAAATATGACGTATTGATAAATGTAAAGTCAATCATTTTAGGCGTGTGAATGTGAGAAAGGTTTGAAAGCGATTGACGTGAGGAAAGAGACAAAATCAACATATTGAAAGAAACAAATTATGACAAAAGTACTTGTTGCTGACGATTCCAGTACCATGCGTAAAATTATTCTTCGTTCACTGCAAGCGGTCGGTGTAACAGAAGTGACGGAAGCCGCTGATGGTGCAGAAGCCATTTCCTTATTCAAGCCGGGAACGTTTGATCTTGTGCTGACCGATTGGAACATGCCGGGCATGACCGGTCTTGAGGTTCTTCAAAGCATCCGCGCTCAGGACGCAAATATTCCCGTCATTATGGTAACCACCGAAGCGGAAAAAAACCGCGTTTTGCAAGCGATTCAAGCCGGCGTAAGCGATTATCTCGTCAAACCGTTCACTGCCGATACACTTCGTGAAAAACTTGAAAAACACGGCTGTTAGATATTGCTGATAAAACGAAACATACGGGCAAATACGATTTTGCCCGTTTTCTAACATCAAATAACTGATGTTACGCACCACCGATAAAAAAGTCGGCAAAACGCACGCCCATATCGGAATTTTGACATAAAAATCCCTAAAATAACTAACATACGCCTCGCACTCGAAAATTCGGTTTTTAAGACAATGTTCATCATGTTTCTTTTGTCCTAACGTCTCTTTTTTGATGAAAGCCGAGTTTCTAAGTGTGAGGAGTGTAATTTGTCGATACTCGTCTTGCGTAATATGGTAAATATACATTAAATACCCCGCCGTTGCAACCAGCTCAAAATTGAGAAAATAGCGGTATTGCTTTTCGTGGTTGTAAATGGAATTGACCCGAAGTTCCTTAAAAATTTGGTCAAAATTTTGACGTAAGTCTATAATTATACCATCCGTGGCTATTAACCGTCACTTTTCAAATCATGTCGATTGGTTATAATATTGACGTTGTGTTTAGGATATTCCATTTTTACCAAGGAGGTTATCATGCTTCGCCGCGATT
>JAIRYX010000297.1 GCA_031267635.1 Planctomycetaceae bacterium | reverse complement strand
GGTTCATGAGTGTTGCGACTTCTTCTTTATATTGTTGATCAATTTGTTCCAGGCAATCGTTGATTCCTCCTTTGAACTGTTCGAAGGTTTCATAATAAACGTTATACAAACATTTCTTTTTCACAAATTTCCAAAGCCGTTCGATCAAATTCAAGTTCGGCGAGTAACTTGGAAGGAATAACAGTTGGGCGCCCAACTCTTTCGCTAGCGCTTCCACGGCTTTGCATCGCTGGTATCTCGCGTTGTCCAAGACAATCGAGATCGGAAGTCCTGCATAACGTTCCAACAGCTTTCACAATAATTTGCAAACCTGTGTCGCCATAATATAACTATCGGGAATTTCTAAAAACCTCATTTACAACAAATGCGACCGTTGAAAAATAAGGGCTTACGAATATTTGGGGGGAGTTTTCAGAAGTTCCCGATACTAAAACTACTTTCAATTTATTTTTTAGAATCTCTCGGTGTTCTTGGCGCCTTTGTGAGAAACAAATTTTAAAATGTGATAAGTATAAATCCGCACGAGGCACCTGAATAGTTACAAAATTCGTTCAAAACACCAAGTAATACCGCTTGTACAAAATGAGCCGCATCGACAAACACCAACACGGATTCGCCTGCTTTTGCTCTCGCTATTTCAGCATCCAAAACTGTTTTTAAGAAATGTTCCTGTTCGTCGAGGTTCGCCTTGCCCGGCACGGCTCCGACTCTTTTACACGACATTCCGATCTTAACCATGAAGTCCTCAACCGTTCGCGGCTTGCGGCCAACGCCGGTCAAATCCTTGATTCGTTTGGCTACTTCTTTGGCTGTTGCCGGAGGACGCTTTCGAAAGTCCTCGATGATGACGTCGCGATATTCATCGAGCGCGGACTTAGGACGATAAGCATTAATCGTCTCGACAAGCGCGCCGCCGCCTTGTTCATACAAACGAAAATACTTTCGAACAGACGCTTCGGAAAGTCGAACGAGCTTTGCGATGTTCGGAAAATGCTCATCGTGGGCGTGAAGCCATAAAACTTCGAAGCGTTCCCGAATACGAGGATTCGGATGATGAAATCGCAAATGATGAAACGTTTGCTTTTCTTGTTCTGTATAAGCTCGACGAAGCATGATAACCTCTTTGGTAAAAATGGAATATCCTAAACACAACGTCAATATTATAACCAATCGACAGGGTTCTAAAAGTGACGGTTAATAGCCACGGATGGTATAGATCGCATCGCATTCGGTTTGTGTACACACGCCAAAGCATTGCTTGTGGCTGAACCGATTGAAATTTGGTTTAGCGAATTTTACAACCAAAACGCGAAGCCCATGAAGTAGAATTTTCACCCGAAAAAGGAAAATGCAAACGACACTGTTGGTGTAAAGGGGGTTGAAGTGACTTTGTTGTGGTAGATAATGGTAAAATGATCGGTTTTGGAAATTGGTAAAAAATCAAAATTTTGCGTACTTTATTACTAGAAACTTCTAAAAACCTCATTTTCAACAAATGCGACCGTTGAAAAATAAGGACTTACGAATATTTGGGAGAGGTTTTTAGAAGTTCCCTACTGTTTAAAGGTATTAAAAAAGTTTATCGTTTAAGTGAAGACAATTCCAGTCGCGTTGTTTACTTCTCAATTTTATTTGAGAGAAACCAATGATAGAGTTCCATGTTATCATACGTTTGCGTCCATGAATCGTGTTCAACGCCGGGGTAAATTGTCAGACGGATTTTCTTACCGCCCGCATCTTCAATTGCCTTCGCCATTTTTTTACTCAATTCCGGTGAGACTGTTGAATCAGCGTCGCCATGAAACGCCCAGATTGGAACATCAACAAATTTATTCGCTTGTGTCGGCTCGAACCCGCCGCAAATCGGCGCGACTGCCGCAAAACGTTCCGGCGCGAGAGACGTAATCATCCATGAGCCGAAACCGCCCATGCTGAGACCAGTCACGTAAATACGCGATTTATCAATTTTGTAATTTTTTTCGACGTCGTCAAGCAACAACAAAAGCTGAGCGGGCGACCAATAGTAACCGTTTTTACATTGCGGCGAAACTACGATAAACGGGCATTTTTCCGTAACTTCCTGATTTGTGATAAGCAATTTCGGCGGACCGTGTACCGCAACAGTATCAATTTTGTCGCCACGTTCTCCGGCGCCGTGGAGAAACAAAAGCAACGGAAATTTCTTGTCGGAATCAACCGCATAATATTTCGGCAAATACAAAAGATATTGCATAATTTCTGTTTTTGATTCATCAAGCGGCTGGATTTCGCCAAGCCGTTTGATAGCTTCGTCCGTTTTTTCCCAAACGCTGGTACTTTGCGGCAATGTGATTTGCTGCGGAACCTGTTTCCCCGGCTCCGGTTTGACAAATTCCGACTTAGCTGTTTCCTGCGGAACAGGTTCGTCCGCAAAAAGATTGATGAACGTTGAAAATCCCAATATAATCAAACACGAAAAAAAGAGTTTTAACATAGTTTTTAGTTCTCTTCAAAAAATTTTTTAGCGACATAATTTTTTCGATTGTTTTAAATAATCATTTCGATTATAAAAGTATAACAGACGTCCATGAAAAAACTATGGACGTCTGAAAATATTTTTGAGAAACAATAAAACCTTATAAATGGTTATCAGAACCGCCGGTTTTGTTTTGATTTTTATTCAAGTCCAAGATTCCTGGTGGCGGAATTACCGGCTTTTGATTGGCGGGATTTTCCGGTGTTGCTTGTGTTGGTTGACCGCCGTAAGTCGTGAATGTTTCGCCACTTGGGGAATTGGGTTCTAATGCTGCGTTTGAGGTTGTCGTTATTGGATTTCCCAGTTCGTCCAAGGGAATTCGTTTTTCGACCGTATAAGGTTTCATCACTTTTTGAATCACTTTTTCCACACGCGGAATTTTGACGGTATAAGGTTCGACATGTTCTTCGGCGATTCGTTTGTAGGTTGTTACCGGAATTTCACGAGCGACCTCTTCTGTTTCGAGTTTGTAAACTTGAACAGGCGTTGTTTGCTGGACTCGTTGTACTACTTGACGATACGTCGTAACCGGCACTTGATTGACCACTTCTTCCTGAACCATTCGCATCACCTGATACGGCTCTTTTCGGGCAATCCGCTCTTCCTGGTAAGTCACTCGATTGACAGGCGATTGTTCTGTTATCGTTTCCGGCATAAGTGTTGTTACCGGAACAAGTTGCGAAACATAATTCGGCTGATAAATTGTCTCTTGACGCAATTTGGATTCTGCTTGCATCGGAGTCCAATAAAGTCCTGGCAACTGATAACGGTTCGCTCCAGTTATCGGATTTACATAAGTTCCCCCGCTCTGCCAAGCCAAGCGATGATACGTTTTCCCCGGCTCGACGGCGGTATAATTGACGTATTGTCCACGATCGACCGTTTCCGTTTTGTAGGTTGTCACCGGACGATTTACAGTATATTGTCGTTCTTGCATAATCGTTTCTGACACCGGACGGCGAACCGTTTGCCAAATTGTTCGCTCGGCGGTTTCCCAAACCGGACGGCTTACGGTGCGGTGTTCTTCATGAAATGATGTTTCCGGTACAGTTTTGATAACATCGTAACTTGTATCACGGTACTCAGTTGCCCAAGTCGGACGCAGAACTTTATAAATTTCTTGTTTGATTGTTGTTTCAGGAACGTTTTTGTACACGGTATACTTTCGCTCACGAACTTCTTCATCCCAAACCTGACGGTAAGATGTTTGCTCTTCTTCACGATATTGGGTTTCTTTTTCGATACGGTAAGTATCTGCCACAAACGAGTTTGCGGGATAACTTGCCGTATGGACAATCGAATCGGACAAAATTGCGAGAGGCAATTCACTAATCGGACGCTCTACAATTTGCGTTACTTCATTGCAACACGCCTGTGCAAAAACCTGATGTTCGGCTATTGCCAATAACAGAAAAACATCGCTCAAAATGAGCGAGATAATTTTCGTAAATTGTTTCAGTTTTTTTACTTGAAATTTGTTCATATTATCTCCTGTTCATGTTACAAACAGAGGTAGTATTGTTCATTATGTTAAGTGTTGTAGTGTTCTACCAAATTCTCAATGTTAATTAGATAAATAATCCCCAAACGAAACTCTCTTTACAAACATAGCTTTTTTCAGAAAAGTGAAACTAAAAAAATGAAAATAATGGTGATATTTATTGACTGTGCTGTACGAGTTACAATGTTAGTACTGCGTTCCTTACCGCGTCTTCTTGGGAGATTGCTCCCCCAAGACTCCCACTGACTCGTGCGGACGGGCATTGCCGCGCATGGTTTCTCAAAACTTTGTGCGACGGGATTATTGTTTTTCCTGTCCCTTGCGGAAAACGCTGGGGACAATTTTGAGGATTGGCAAAGGGAATCGCTTGAGGGTTCGTCGGAATGGCTCCCAGCTCGTACTCTTCTCGCGATTGCTTCTGCCATTGAATTTCCACAGGATCTGAAGATTCTGACGACGCCAATGGTAAAGCCGTTCGGGTAACTCTGCAATTGCTAAGTGCAAGTTTATTGGGCTTTTGTGCCGCTGGATAGTTACCATGCGTTTTCTGTAAAAACTTCCAGACGCCAAAAATGATAAAACGCCCTAAATTCTCTAATCATTATTGTCGATAATAATAGTACACATACGAACAGTATGTTCGTTCTAAAAGGAAGAAAATCGCGCAAAAGAGAAAAATAAGGGATTTGCATGGGATTGTTCGACGCAATGAACGTGGCGCATACCGGAATGAGTGCGGCGGAAACCAGTATCGCAGTGATTGGAAATAATTTATCCAACGCCAATACCACCGCGTTCAAATCTCAACGTGCCGATTTTGAGACGATTTACGCACGCTATTATTCGCTCGGCTCAAGTCCGCAAATGTCTAATTATACGGCGGGATCGAACCCAATTCAAATCGGTCAGGGAGTTGTCAGTGCGGGGACAACGACCGATTTCTCGCAAGGCGCAATCAAGCCGGGAATGACCAATACCGACATGGCGATTAACGGGAATGGTTTTTTCATCATCAACTCGCCGGACGGCACACGGCAATATTTCACGCGAAACGGTGTTTTCAAACTCAATTCCAATCAGGAACTCATCACACAAGACGGCGATTACGTGATGGGGTACACCGTAAACGATCATTATCAAATTCAAACAGATAAGTTATCGAAATTGACAATTGCAGTCGGCAAAATGACAATCGCCGAAGCGACACAAAATGTGAGTATAGAAGGTTTGCTCAACGCGGTTGGCGATTCGTCCACGCAAGGAACCGTTTTAGAGTCTGTGGCGATGACCGATTTGTCATGGTCGTCGCCGGAACCGCAAGCGGCGACGGTCGAGCAAGCGGCGCGTCCCAGCGTTGAAATGTCGCAAACGTCGGCGGCAGACAACGCAGGCGACGGAAATCTTGATGCGGGAAATTATCTTTACCGTTTCGTGTATTCGCGTCTGGGATGCGATCACAGCGATCAAACCGATTACTCGTCGCCGATTAACGTGATGGTCGCAAACGACGCTTCTTCCGTAACGATTGATCATCTTCCATTAGAACAAATTCCGTCGAACACAACGCCTCCTTATACGCACATAACAATTTATCGCGCCGTTGCGCCGACAAATCCGGCGGAAGAGCCGATTTTTTATCAAGTCGATGAGATACCGGTTGCCGTTGCGGGAACGGTTTATACGGATACAAAATCCAACGCCGAAATCGCGGGAAATCCGACGCTTGATCTTTCGCGGCTCGAAGGAAGTTATCAATATTATGTAACATTTATAGACGCAAACGGCAACGAAAGTCGTCCGTCCGCCGTCAGTGCGTCGATTAACGTCAACAGCGGAAAAGTAACGCTTTCAGACGTCCCGACTGTTGATTCGTCCGACAATCCCGACGGTTGGATCGGGCGAAAAATTTATCGGTCGGTTGCGGGCGGCGATCAGGATTTTTATCTTGTCGAAACAATCGATAATATGAGTCCGAATGTGACAATCACGGACGGTGCGAGCGACGCAGAACTTGTCGAACACGAAAAGATGAGTTTCGGCGGCAAAGGAAACGTGCTGGCAAATGCGAGTACGTTGCTGTCTAATGTCGGCGTGTATAACGAATCGGGGCGGTTTGTGCCGATGTTCGCAAACGGAACGCTGGAATTAACGCCGAATAAAGGCGGTAACGATCTCAAAACGGCAAACATGACAATTACCGACGCGACAACAATGAGCGATTATCTCAAGTTTCTCAATGACGCCTATGGGATTCGGACAAATGCGTCGGATGCGGAAATTCCGAAAGATCAAGGCGAAATCGGACAACAAATCAATGGCGGTTCTGCCGGCGCAGCGATAAAAGATGGGAAGATTGTGGTTTTGGGAAACGCCGGCGTTCAAAATGAATTGCAAATCAGCGCGAATGATTTCAAACTGATTGTCAATGGGAAGATACAAACGTTGGATTTTCAATTTAACGAAACGCAGCAATGCGTCGGCGATGGGATTTCAACCGACTTGCTGGTTTATGATTCGCTTGGCGCGCCGATCAATGTGCATCTGACTTTAACGCTGGAAAGCAAGAGCAATACGGAAACGGTGTATCGCTGGTACGCCGATTCGATTGACAATCAACCGGCAAACGGAAGCAATAGTATTGCGGTGGGAAGCGGCGTGATGCGGTTTGATTCGGAAGGAAAACTGATTGATTCCGGCGAGACGGCGATTACGATTCAGCGAACCGATGTTGCGAGTTATTCGCCGTTGTCGTTTTCGTTCAATATGGATATGAGTGCTGTTGCGGCGTTGGCGACAAATTCCCAAACGCTTTCGATGACCGAACAAGACGGAGCGGGAGCGGGCGTTTTGTACGATTATTCAGTGGACGCAAACGGCGTGATTATCGGAACATTCACCAGCGGCGTAACACGACCGCTCGGACAGGTTTTACTTGCCGCTTTTGTCAACAACGAAGGTCTGTTGCAAACAGGCGAAAATATGTTTACTGTCGGACCTAATTCCGGTTCGCCGCAAATCGGGATTCCGGGACAAGGAGTTTTCGGTAAAATCGCCGGAAATTCGGTGGAAATGTCCAATACGGACATCGGCAACGAATTGATTGAGATGATTACCGCCTCGTCGATGTACCGCGCCAACGCGAAAATTATTACCACAAGCAACGAAATGCTTGCGGCGTTATTAAATATGGTGTGAGGAAAACGAAAAAGCGAAAAATTGCACCAGCGGAACGTTTCGTCTTGTGATGGAAATCGTCGTTTGTCCAATTTTTCTCTTTTCGTTTTTCGCTTTGAACTGAAATTTAACTTGTAATTTCCATGATTGTGCTTACCAAACTCAACGGCGAAGAATTTGTGTTAAACGCGGAAATGATCCGTTATGTGGAACGCTGCCCCGATACGCTTATCTCGCTGATGAACGGCGAAACGATTATGGTAGGCGAACCGATGGACGAAGTCGTGCGCCGCACGGTTTCCTATCAGCAATCAAAATTCATGTTCCCGCAATCTATCGGACAAGAATATAGCCGCCGCGCAGGATAAGGGAACGCAGAATGGAGAACGTAGAGCGATGATGAAAGGGAGAAGAGAAACGTTTTGGGGAAACGTAGGGGAAGACCTTGCGTCTGCCCATGATTTAGGAAAGACACATAGAAATATTAGGCAGACGCGAGATTTGCCCCTACGTATTCGTCCTTAAAAGTCCCTTTTATCTCTCATGTCTCTGAAATTCCGGCAAAAAAACGCCTGTTTTGTTAAAATTATCGCATAACAAAAGGAAAAAGGAGAACGAATTTCGCAATTTGGATTTCTCCAAAAACTCACTGGAAAACGACCTTTGCCCCAAGAAGAACGGAAATCGGTACAATTTGCAGGATTTTGAAGCGTGGAGGAGAATTTTTAAGAACAATTATCCCGAAAACTTTAACTTTTAACTTAATAACTTATCATGGACGTCGGAACAGTTATCGGATTGATTGTCGGAAGCTGCTTGATTATCGGGTCGATCCTTATGGGCGGCGGATCAATCGCAGGTTTTACCGACTACGCGTCTATCATTCTTGTCGCCGGAGGGACAATTTGCGTGATGTTCATTTGCTATCCAGCGGGACAGGTTTTTACAACGTTCAAAGTCCTCAAAAAAGCGTTTTTCAGTACACAAAAAAATATTTTGACGATCATTGAACAATTAGTTTCGCTTTCTGAAACGGCGCGACGCGACGGGTTGCTTGCGCTGGAAGGACGAATTGAAGAAATTGACGATAAGTTTTTAGCGATTGGAATCCGTATGGCAGTGGACGGCATGACGCCCGACATTGTTGAAGCGGTGATGCGGACAGAAATGGAAGCGGTGGAAGGAAGACACGGCACAGGAAAAACGCTGTTCGACACGCTCGGAAAATACGCTCCGGCATTCGGGATGATTGGAACGCTGATCGGGCTTGTTATCATGCTTGCCAATATGAACCCTGATACTATCGGAAAAGGGATGGCGGTCGCTCTTTTGACGACGCTTTATGGAGCGGTTGCCGCGAACTTTGTCTTTTTGCCGATAGCGGATAAACTGGCTTATTACAGCAACCGCGAATTAACTTGTATGGAAATCATGGTGCGCGGCGTGTTATCGATTCAAGCCGGCGAAAACCCGCGTGTTACCAAACAGAAATTGCTGACGTTCATTCCCCCGAATATGCGTCCGTCTGAAGAAGAACAAACGTGAGGAAGTTGAAAGCGTTCGTACTATTCAGTTATCCAAACCAAGTAAATCCGCACTGGACAACTATATAGTTACTGTGTCCATTTTAGCGGAAAATATTATTATCGCCGCCCTTATTTATGAAATTCCCTTAGTAGCCCGAATTGCACTAATATGCGTCCTTATTCCCTTATTTTTCGTTCCATTTTTTTGATAAAAATCCATTATCTAAACAATAAGGGCATTAAGGGCGAGTTTGGGGGCTTTGTTGGCTACTAAGGGAAACTTAATAAATAGGTCATGTTCTAAAATTATTGCACAGTCAAATCCCTTAACATTTGCTACTATTGTATTATAATTATTCCTCTATACAATCCAGTGAGGAGTATTTAGTATGACTTTAATTACACT
>JAIRYX010000287.1 GCA_031267635.1 Planctomycetaceae bacterium | reverse complement strand
GAATGCAAACAGGGCATGGACGTCAGCTACCAAGGCGAATGGGGTATCATCCGTTGATCGTTTCGCTGTCGAACACACAAGAAATATTGTATGTGAAGAACCGTTCGGGGAATCGTCCGCGTCACGAAGGGACGCATGTTTATGTCGACAAGAGCATCAAGCTGTTGCGCAAGTCCGGTTTCAAAACGATTTCGGTTCCGTGGCGACGCCGACTTCACACAGTCGCAACATCTCGACCGTTGGGGCGATGACAAGGTGTTGTTTGTGTTCAGGATCGACGCGACGCCGAATTTGGTGGACGTCGCCGAAAGTCTGCAAAACACGGGATGGGAGCGTTTGACGCGTCCGGCGAAATACAAAATTCGCACGGAACCTCGCGGCAAACGCAAAAACGTCAAGGAGCAAATCGTGCTCGAATGCGGCTTGGGCAACTGATGCCATAGTTTCCTATTGCGTTTTCAAATATTGTCCCCCAAAAACGAAATAATCAAAAAAGCCATATTCCATTGTGGGATATGCTCTCGACGACACCTTGCTTCACGATCACTTCCGCCCAAAGCCGGTCCGACTGTGGAGGTGTTGATAGCCGTATTTTTCCGGCGGCTCGCATGCCATGGCGACGCGATTGACTTCGTACTCAAAATCGCGAATGATCTGGCGATTATTCTACTACCAAGTCACGCAATATATTCACACCCCCATTGACAAAAACACCATATTGCTAACAACCTCATTTTCAACAAATTTTACCGTTGAAAAATAAGGACTTACGAATATTTGAGGAAGGTTTTGGGAAGTTCCCTAAATTAGGAATGACATATATCGACCAATCGTGTCGGTTATGACTGCTCCGAAAAACTTCTTGCATTTTTCCCGCCGTCCTATACGATAATCAACCGTATGATTGCTGTAGAATTGTACTGTTATTGTTCCCAAATGCGCAAAATGGTCATATAATTTTGATTTCAAACGTTTTCAATACAATTTTCAGGTTTTTCAAGGGTAAGGGCATCTTTTTATAACACAGGGTGGTAGAATGTTAGTGCTATCAAGACGAGAAGGTGAATGGATCAGAATCGGCGACTCGATTACCATTACTATTGTTCGTACAGGCGGAGACAAAGTGCGTGTCGGTATTGATGCACCGAATGATTTGTTAATTTTGCGAGGAGAACTCGAAGTTTACAATAATGAGCGGCATATTTCAACCGATAATACAATTGATAGTACTGTTATCTCTCCGTCAGTTTCTAAGCCAGCGGCTTGAAAGAAAAAACTAAAATGTCAAAAGAGATAAAGTTTTTGACGTTTTAGTTTTTTACCTCTTCGGCTGACGCAATAATCGTTGACGTTTGTAAAAATGGTTGTGCATAAAATTCGGGATTCGTTTTGAATTTTTCATAGTTTTCCGAATTAGCAAAAAGAAAAATTCTACCGTAATACCATGCTCCAAATTTCCGGTTGCCGGAAATTTCGTGGCGATTGATTATCCATTCCACAACATCGTGTCCTTTTATGATTGGGGCATATATTTCCGGTCGGGATGTAAATTTAATTTGTGATTCTGCAGAGCAAAATCGAAAAACAACGCCTTCGTATTCTACTGTAATTGCCGGATTTCCTTTTACCCATTCTGTTTTTTCCGCGAGTGCAATCGGACAATATCCATCTAACGCTAACGGCTTATGTTGTTCCGACACGTCGTTATTTATCGATGAAAGCACTCCGAATGACATTCCCGCTTCCAATCCTGTTACCGGTTGCTTGCGGGGGTGACCATTCTCAATAACTCCCGATGTACTAACGATCTCTGTGGTTGAAGCAGAATTAGAATGCGCTACAAAACCGGCATTATCGGACAAAAAATTATTATTACTGTTATTGACAGTCGGCATATTGTTTACAACTGGTGGAGTGTTTGCAAACGGTAAATTATTGGCAATAGCATTATTATTCCTACTGACCTCTTGTTGCGGCGGTTGTTGAACAACGGTTGCAACAGATTGTTGTTGGGAAGGTTGCGCCGATTGGGGGGGCGAAAACGTATAAGTATATTGAATTGGAACAATAGTGTCACCAGAATTACTTGGCAAATTGACCGGCATTTGATTCTGGTTGGCAGAAATCTGATTCGAAACCGTAGAAGGAACAACTGTCTGATTGGGAATAAAACGCTCGGCAAGCGTGTCGTTTGTTGTTTGCGGCGTTTTTGTTTTGACGCCTGAAACAGCAAAACCCTCCAAATTATCGGATTGCGGCATGTCATTATTCTGAATCAAATTGACATCCTCGACAAAAACTGATGATTGTACCGACATGGCATTTACGGCTTGTTGTGACGCATAAACCGGTTGCGGCATAGAGTCGGTTATCCGAATCAATTCTGCGAAATACTGAACTGCTGTCACTCCGGCAACAACTTTTGCATCAATTCGCTCTCCGCTTGGTGAAAGATAAACATCAGTTGGAATATACCGAACCCCAAACAAAGGCAAAATTTGCTGATTTTGAGTCGTATTAATTTTCACTGCGACAAACTCGCTATTTATTTTTTGGATGATTTCCAGTTGCGAGAAAATATCACGCTCCATTGCTTTACAAGGCGTGCAATAATCACCGTAAAAATGGATAAGAAGAGGTTTTCTTTCTTGAAAAGCGCGATTTTTAGCAACATCAAGATTATCTTCCCAATGGATGCTACTCGGGTGGTTTGCTTCTTCTGCAACAAGAATAGAAACAAAAATCCCATTTCCTAAAAACAAAATAGCTAAAATTCGCAAAACAGAATAAATATGTGTGATGCAGTTCATTTGATCTTTCTTTCAATAAACTGATATGGATTTCTTAATTACATTACAGACGCCAATAAAAAATAAGTGTGATTGTATATTAACGAAAATTCTGCTGAAATCTAGCGACTATAATAATACTATCGATTGTATCGTCCTCCTGACACGCAAACTTCATAGAGATTTTATGATAGAAAATAAAAAAGTAAGGATTTCTAAATTAAGAAATTAGTTTTTCTCAACGATTCAGTCGCCTAAAGCGGGTTTGTTTGGTTTGGCGAATACGTTTTTTATGGCGTCCGTAACATTTTTTGCTTGTTTGCGTGCGGAAGCCGCCGGAAACTTTCATTTTGACTTTGATTTGGCGTTGCGAATCTCTCGTTCCGCTTGATTGTTGGAAATTTCCAAAAACCTCTCCAAAATATTCGTAAGTTCTTATTTTTCAACGGTAAAATTTGTTGAAAATGTGTTTTCGTAGCTTCCTGAAGAATATCAATCGCGTCTGTACATTGAAAATTTATTCACTATAATCACTGGGAGAAGTAAGTGGAATCGCTTGCAGGAAACACAATAATCTTTAGAACCGCATTGCGGAAATGAAAGGGCATAACATGTCAACACACCAAAATGATCTCAACCGTCGCAAAATGTTGAAAACGTCGGTCGTTGCCGGAGCAGGACTTTTGATTTTGCGAAGCGGGTTGCTCGCGCAAGGGCAATCGCCAAATGAAAAGCTAAACATTGCCATTGTCGGAATCGGCGGGCAGGGACGTTTCAGCGTCGATAATCTGAAAACAGAAAATATTGTCGGACTTTGTGACGTTGATGAAAAACGGGCGGGAAATGCTTGGGAAATCTTGCCGTCGGCGAAAAAATATCAAGATTTTCGTAAGATGTACGACGAAATCGATAAGCAAATTGACGCGGTTGTTGTCGCCACGCCGGATCATACGCATTACCATCCCGCCGTGACCGCGATTCGGATGAAAAAACATGTGTACTGCGAAAAACCGCTCGCTCATTCTCCGGCGGAATGTCGAATTATCACGACGGAAGCGGAAAAAATGGGAGTGGCAACTCAAATCGGCGCACAACGTCACGCTCACCTCAACATGCACCGCGTGACGGAACTGATCAAATCCGGCGCAATCGGAGCCGTGAAAGAAGCGCACGCTTGGATCGGCGGGGATCGCGGGATGCCCGAAATGCCGAAAGATTTTCCCGAAGTTCCAGCGACGCTGAATTGGGAACAGTGGATTGGACCGGCAAAAATGCGACCGTATAGTCCGTCGTATTGCCCTTATAATTGGCGTTTCTTCCGCGATTTCGGAACCGGCGAAACCGGCAACTGGGCGTGTCACATTCTCGATATTCCTTACGCCGCGCTGGATTTGGCATACCCGATTCATGTTGCGGCGACGGGACCGGAAGTTGATGCGACACGGACTCCAAAATCAATGCATTGTACGTTTCAATACGCGGCACGCGGCGACCTTCCGCCGGTTACGTTGCATTGGTATCACACGACCGCATTGCCGTTTATGGAAAAATACGAACTGCAAAAGAAATACGCCAATACGTTGACCAAAAAAGAATTTGGTTTTCCGGCGGGTTCAGGTGCGCTTTTTGTCGGCGAAAAAGGTTTATTGCTTGCCGGATTTGACAATCACGCCTTGTTGCCGACGGATAAATTTGCTGATTTCAAATATCCTGAAAAATTCGTGCCGGATTCTCCCGGCTTTCACCGTGAATGGGTGAATGCATGCAAAGGCGGTACGGCGGCATCTTGTAATTTCAATTATTCGGGTCCGATGGCAGAAACCGCCATTCTTGGCAACACCGCGTTTTATGCCGGTCACAAATCCTTTGACTGGGACGCAAAAAATATGGTCGCTGTTAATTGTCCTGAAATGGAACCGCTCATCAAGCCGGAGTTTTTTAACGGTTGGAAGTATTAAAATCGCCTTAAACCATATTGCAAATGCGGAGGTTGATGAAAGAATCTGGGTAACTATTCAGTTGCCCAGTACGGATTTATATAAGGTTGATCGCCTGAATAGTTACCCAAAATCTTTGTTTTCTTTCCCAATAAGCTCTCCACCGTTAGACGCGGCAATCTGTACATCGGTCAATTGACCAATGCGAGCGGTTGGAAATTCGGAACGCAAAGAAACTCGCATATAACGTCCGCACGTTCCTAGCAACGTTTCGTCATGACGTCCAGAAATTTCGGACGATTGACCAATAATCGGAAGCGGTGAAGAATTTGTATGATTAGCCAACGGCAATTTTTTTTTGAGCGTCGTTTCCCAAAGAACCTGCGACGTTTGACCAACTAACGACTCCGCAAAGTCCGCGCGAAGTTTTTCGGCAAGCTGAATCAAATGCGACGCACGCCGTTCTTTTTCCGACATGGGAATCTGGTTGGGTAACGTTGCGGCTTCGGTTGTTTCACGCGGGCTAAACGGAAATACATGGATTTTGGAAAAACCAATTCGTTCTGAAATCTCGCACGTTTCAATAAACTCACGCTCCGTTTCACCGGGAAAACCGACAATCACATCCGTCGTCAAAGCCGCGTGAGGAATTTTTTTCTGAATTTGACAGCACCGTTCTTCAAACGGCGTACTCAACCAACGTCGCCGCATGCGCCGTAAAACCGTATCGGAGCCGCTTTGCATGGAAAGATGTAAATGCGGACAAAGTTTTCGCGGAAACGCACTCATCAATTCTATCAATTCATCGGAAACTTCCACCGCTTCCATGCTCGACACTCGCACGCGAAACGTGCTTGTCGCGTCGAGATTCAAAATTCGCTCAATCAGTTGCGTCAAGCGGATATTTCCAACGGCAAGAGTTTTTTGCTCCGTTTGCGATTGCGGATCGCGTTCAAAATCCAATCCGTAATGACCAAGATGAATACCGGTCAAGACGAGTTCGCGGTATCCTGTATCAAGCAATCGGCGGATTTCGTCGAGGACGTCCGACGCGGGACGGCTCAATAAATAGGGACGAACTTTCGGAATGATACAATACGAACATCCGACACGGCAACCGTCCTGCACTTTGATAAACGCGCGACGCCGTCCGCCAAAGGTTGAAATTCCGTCCGGCAAATCGGTAACGCCGCGACGTTGGAGAAATTGATTGAGCAAACGTTTATCGGTAAGAACTTCGCCGACTTGCGGCATGTGTCGGATCTCGTCGGCGGCACGCGCCGCATAACAACCGGCAACGACAATTTCCGCGTTGGGATTGAGTTTTGCGAGTTGCCGGATAAACTTGCGGCTTTTTCGGTCGCTTTCGGCAGTAACAGTGCAAGTATTGATGATGACCAAATCGGCGGTTTCGTTAGGAGCAGCGTCCGCGTAACCAATCCGATGCAACGCTTCCCGCAGATATTCCGTTTCATACCGATTGACTTTACAACCTAATGTTACCGTTCGCAACCGCATGGTTTTTTTAAAAGACTTAAATCTGTTCCTATCGCAAATTACGCTTTTATTCTATAACTTTTCCCGTAAATTGTCCAGTGGAAAAATTTCATGGAACCAACAAGGTTTGCCCGTAAACCCGTTGGGAATAAATTGACAACGCATGCAAACCGACTGTCATTCCTCTGATTTGTTTATCGCTCCCTTGCGAATAAGAAACCGTGCGTTGCGAGATAAGCGTCGCTAATATGGAAATTCCACGATGAATTTGCGGATCGTTGAGCTGTTCCTGCGGTAACGAATACACTAACGCCCTCATAATATGAGCGGTCGCATAGAACACGCTGTCGCTGTCGGGACTCGCCCCTTTGCTAACAAAAAATAACGGATGCCAAGTGCCGTCATGATTTTGCACGGACAACGCAAAACGTTGATACGTTTCCAAATGCGTAACCGCTCCGGCAAACGAACCGGGAAGCGGGCGTTTGCTTAACTGATATTTTTGTACCGCTGCCGACAATCCCAACAACTGATTGGTTACGTCGGCGCTGCTCTGATCGGCACGTCGCGAGAGTTCTTCATACACAAGTCGCTCCAGCGTCCAATCCTCGCCGAGAGAATTTTTCCAATGTTCGTCAGGAGAAGTATAAAACGAAAGTCCCGCAAGAACAAGAGATTGATTTTGTCCGCGGCTGCAATTACGTTTTTCCGTGTTAATCAAATGTTCCAGCGTCCGCGATGTGCTGCCTGCTTTAATTTCGTAATTCGGTGCGATTTCTGAAAACGCAAGCATCGCCAAAAACTCACCGGGAACCGATTGATAATTTTCGCCAACACGCGCAATAACTCGGTCGCCGCTAATCTGAAACAGCGTTTTTCCTTGGCACGGAATGTTCCAACAAATCGCTCCGACCGCATAAATCGCAGGATTTTCACGGGTTTGCGTTGTTACCATTGCCTGACTGCCGTAAGGAACACAGTACGCAAGTACCGTGCCGGGCAAACAGTCCGGCAAATTGGGACGTCGCCGCTCATTAATGGCAAGCAATCGCTGAATCGAACCTTGTAAATCATTGGCGATTGTTTGCGCAGTTACGGGAGCCAGTTGTGCCTGTTGATTGACCGGCATTTGCATCGGCGACTGCGATGATGAAGAGGGTTGCTTCGTTGGAGACGGCGCGGTGGACGGTTGCGGCTGAATAACTAATTGAGACGTGGTGGATTGTTCTTTAGGAACGGCGCGGGAATTGCCCCGAAGATTCGGTCCCAAGCCGGATTGTGCTGTAACAGATACACATACGACATTCCATATCATTAAGATTATCGTAAAAATAAAAACCGTTTTAATTTTTTCGTCACTGGAGAAAAAAAACATCACATCACCTTACATTGTTGGCTAAAAAAAGAAAAAACTCACTTTTTTCATTGTGAAAATTAGAGAAGTTTTGAATAATTTTTTGTAACTATTCGACCGGGCGACTGAATAGTTACAATTTATCTTCTTTTAAGGATGCGCTCATAAATAAATTTGTATATTCACGGCAGTAAAAAATAGATTGTTTAGAGACTTCTTATAATCAAATCGGCTATCAGAAAATACAATTTGACTCTATTTTGAGACAAATTCAAGAGCGCCGTCCAAAATTGAAAGTTCTGGAACACAACGCCCAATGTATCTTTGAAACTAATATTTAATTTAACAATCAGACAACAATTATCAGCTCATGTTACGCATAGCAGTGAACATTCAGGACACACCCGCGTCCGGATTTTTCTCTCGGACGCCGGCTCGCGGGGCTCCGACGTCCCATCGGAGACGGCAATTCTTGGCTTTTGGGGTTTATTTTCTCGAAATTCTTTATTGATAAGGGTTTAGGGAACGTCCCGAAGTCAGTTTGGGAACTCCCAACGTCGGTTATTGGCTTCAATAATCCGGTTATTGGCTTCAATAATTCGGTTATTGGCTTCAATAATTCATTTATTGGCTTCAATAATTCATTTATTGGCTTCAATAATTCGGTTATTGGCTTCAATAATTCATTTATTGGCTTCAATAATTCGGTTATTGGCTTCAATAATCCGGTTATTGGCTTCAATAATTCGGTTATTGGCTTCAATAATTCGGTTATTGGCTTCAATAATTCGGTTATTGGCTTCAATAATTCGGTTATTGGCTTCAATAATTCATTTATTGGCTTCAATAATTC
>JAIRYX010000286.1 GCA_031267635.1 Planctomycetaceae bacterium | reverse complement strand
CTCGATGAAAAGGTTCCGTGCCTGTCCAACGTTTACGATAAGCTCCCACGATCTTTTCTGCCGTCCAGAATATACTGTTGCTCACGAGGATCTTACGCGGTTCCGCATCGTTCTTACCTTTCCACAAGATCACGATGCGAACCTTGTGCATCACATTCGGAATCGTAACGTTTACCGCAAGATACCATTGAATGCCGTCCTTTGATCGTCAGCTTTGTACAGCCATGCAAGCTGGGAATTGTCCTGGCAAATCACAGTATGTAAGAAACAAATTTCCTGAAGGAACTACGTCGTCAAGTTCAGGACATACAACACAAGATGAAGCTGAATGCTATCAAGAAACCCGTTGTTCAGTTAACTCAACAACAGGTAATTGTTATCCCAATCCCAATGTCCTTCCATGGGCAACTGCTGATAAGTATGTTGCAAGTGATAACAATCCTTGCGAATAGTTGTTTTTCGTAATATTATATTTTCATATCAACTAGTATTATATTATTTTGTGTTATCTCTCATCAATATTGTGAAATACGATATAAAATAGTATAACCAAATTATATGAAAGTGTAAAAAAAATAGAATAGGTGGATAGTACATCAAGCTATTATCCATCTATTTTGTAAATATTATTGTTTAAAAGTTACTAAAGTTTATTATTGTGAGTAGTAAATATGAAAAACTTTAAAATATTTATTGTATTATCAATAATAACAAATTGCAATGTAAATTCTGTTTTTTCCGATACAAAATCAGTAGTACTGTTGCAAGGCGTAGAAGCACGTTTGTCAAAATTGGATAATCTTAATATTGAATTTGATACAATATACAAAGATGATATTGATTATGGAAATATGATACTAACAACAAAAGCAAGTTTATCAGGAGAAAAAAGGTTTTTCCATGAATTACCAACAAAAAATTTTGTTGGACACATTGGAATCATTGATAAAAATAAAGACGTGTATTCTTTCCGTTATGGACAAAGCGATGTTGTATTAACAGATATTCCTATGGCTTTTACACGAGCAATGGTATTATTTGACCCTCGAATTATGGAATTGACACCATCAAAAGATATTGATAAAACCATCCGCTTTTGGTTAACTATTGAACATGCTAGATCAAATGGTACAGCATCAAAAGAAGAATTAAATGGAAAAAAATTTTGGCGTGTCCATTGTTCAAATACTTTTGCGGAATTTGATTATTGGATAGAAGAACCGACTTTTCGTGTTTATCGAGTAACCAGAAAAGCTGAAGGTATTCTTTATGTTGAAGTCAATTCCACTTATAAGAATAATGACATTTTTCCATCAGAAATACATGCTGTAAGATATGAACAAAATGAAAAGGTTTGGGATAGAACAATTCATGTCAAAAAACTTGAAATAACCCCAACTTTTCCCAATGATTATTTTACGTTAAAATCGCTTAATATTCCTCTCAATACAACGGTTACTGATTATCGCATCAGCAAGATTATTGGTTATTGGGATGGTGAAAAATTATCTTCGCGATATGTATCACCAGATAGAACAACAGAAATTCAACCGGCAAAATTTAATATCATTAGAATTATATTTATTGTTTCAGGAATTATACTTATAAGTATAAGTGTTTTTATTAAATTCCATAAAAGAAAAATATGAATAAAAATAATGGTAACTATTCAGTAGAGCCATGGTTTTGAGTGAGGACAGACGAAATTTTGGCATATTCCAACCCAAAACCTGCCCCCTACTGAATAGTTACAAATAATGATCAATTTAAATCACAAAGATTTTGAGAAAAACAATATTTAATAAGCATCACATAATAGAAAATGTCATCTCAACCTATAATAAAAGGAAATTAAGGTACAGTAAAAACACCCAAACTCCACAACGTGATCTGTTGCAAGAATCTAACGACGATGAAACCAACTCAAAACCTTGGGTGGTAATTTAGTTGGATGTCGTGGCTGTTGAGTTTTTCTTTGGATCAGCAAAGTCGGTAAGGCGTTTACAATGAAACGTCCGGTTATCGCAACAATTGCATCGGTTTTGCTTGTTTGGTCAGTGTTGAGTAGTTTGTCACTTTATCCGCATAGTTTGTCTTACTTTAACGAACTTGCCGCGATTCTTCCAACGCCCGAAGATAAAAACTATCCGAAACCTCCGCCGGAAGTTTCTGAAACCGCTTGGCAGAAGAAAACGTTTTGGCAAAAAACAAAGTCCATTCTTTCCGCCGGAACTCGCAACGGCGCGCGTCATTTACGTGATTCCAATATCGATTGGGGACAAGATTTATTTTATTTGGAAAAATGGTATCAAAAACATCTCGAAGCGAAAGATATAAAAGTCGCCTATTGGGGAAGTTATCCGTTAGAATTAACGACAATCTCGTCAAAAGATATGCCGCCCGCGAATAAACCGCAACCCGGCTGGTACGCCTTGAGCGTTAATTATCTTTACAGCCGCGAAAAACAATATCGTTATTTTCTCAATTTTGAGCCGGTTGCAACGGCGGGATATTCGATGTATATTTATCATATTATACAAGACGAGATCGACAAGTTACACTCCTCACACTTTTAAATTCGGTTTTCATTCTCAAAGGGATATTAGAGACAAAAGGGACTTTGGGGATGTGATGAATGATCAACACCTGTCTTAAAAGTCGAAATTTCGAGTGTGAGGAGTATTTTAGCCATTTTCAAGGATTTTTATGTCAAAATTCCGATATTGTTTTTTCTACTTACAGTACGTAACATGAGTATACAGTTGTCCAATGTGGATTTATTTGGTTTGAGTAACTGAATAGTTACGATATTTTTATCCTCTCGCCTAAAGTCTTTTGACTGCAGCGTATTTCACAACGAGAAAAATTATGGCAACACAATTGAATATTGAAATTCTTCGGAAAATGCTCACGGCGGTTTCCGAAACGATTGAGGCAAACGTTTCCTATCTCAATCAACTGGATTCCGCGACAGGCGACGGCGATCACGGCACGTCGATTGTCAAAGCCATTCGCGCGGCGGCAAAGTCGGTCTCCGACGCTCCGGCGGGGCAAGCGTTGAAAGAAATACTTTACAACGTCGGCTGGGCGGTGATGGGCGAGGACTGCGGTTCGACGAGTTCGCTGATCGGTTCGTTTTTTATGGGAATGAGCGAAGCGGTGACGTCGGAAGAACTTGACGCAACTGCGGCAATTGCTCTCTTTGAAAGCGGTTTAGCGGGCGTCCGTAAGCAAACGAAAGCGAAAATCGGCGATAAAACGTTGATGGATGCGTTAATTCCGGCAGTTGATCAAATGTCAGGGAAATCCGATTTGAAATCCGCCCTCGAATCCGCCGCCGTTGCCGCCGCCCAAGGAGCGGAATCGACAAGAGACTACGTCGCAAAATTCGGACGCGCCCGTAATCTCGGCGAGCGGTCTGTTGGTCACATCGACGCCGGCGCAACCAGCATTGCTCTCATTTTTGACGCTTTTGCGAAAAGTGTTTAGCTTTGTCTTTATAACAGGACGCTCATTCGGAGGGACACGAGAGTCTCTTGGGGCTTTTGAGATTCGCCTTTTGGATTTTTAAGTAACTCATGTTACGCATGAGCTATTATGTTATCAAGCGTTCAAATCACCCCGACATTTCGCTCGGACGCGCGGCGGTCGTTTAAGTAAAGCGCAAGTTCCGTCTCGAAACGTGACGGCGAAATTTGCCAAACCGGTTCGCCGTCGCTGTGCGTATTCACATGTGCCATAATCACGCGGTACAAAAACTTGAACAAATGACGCGGCACGCGAAGCTGTTCAAACGCCGTTTCTAAATGCTTACGAGAAATCGGCGAATCAAAAAAGTCGTCAATTTTTACGCCGGCTTTTTTACTGCACGACTGAATCCGGTCGTTGGCAAGGTCGTAAAGCGATTGCCCTGTCCAATCAAGAGAACGAATCAAATTTTGTTTATCGATTCTTGCTCGCTGATGAAATTCCGGCGTTTCACGTTCCAGAAACCGCAACAATTCACTCGGCAACAAAAACTTAAAACCGACGCCGGGATACTTTAAAAGCTTATTATCGAACATGGGCCATAGCACTTTTTGCATCAGTTCCGGCGAACCGCTGATTAAATACGGTTCATCGACTTGGTCAATAAGAACAATCATGCCGCGATAACCGAGCGTGTCAATGACGTCGAGAAACCGGCTCAACAATTCATAACGTGTGTCTGTGCCGCGACGATTAGGAAAAGAAATGCCGGAATAATCAACCGGCTCAAAGCGGAGCAATCGCCTGAATGTTGCCGATGTGTTCGGAGCCAACACGCGCAGCCGTCTGACCACTCCAAATGCGCGGTTGTAACGGCAAACGGACTTCCAAAGACGCGGACACCACGACGCAAAAATCGGCAGATAAAACCACCAACGAGTCAACGCCTTACTTGCCGACTCGCTGAATTTGAACGTCAAAAGCACGACCGCCAACGTGACAAAAATACCGAGAAACAAGTCCCAGTTCAACCGGAAAAACGATTTCCAATCGGCAAACGCGATTCTTTTCGCAAGCTGTTTCCATCGCACAAACAAATCGTCTCCTTTCGGCTGGTCGTAAAACGCCGCCAATGCCAAAAGGTCACGTTTTTTGTGATGTGTCAGTTCCGACACGTTTAATTTTTTACGGGCGGAAAACGCCGGATAAGAAACTTCATCGGGAATCAAAATCTGATCCACCACCTGCGTTACGCCCAACGACAGGATCGCGTCAATGTGATCCCAAAGCTGCCACCGCGACAGAATGGCGTCAATTTTCTTTCGTTCTGAAAAACGGCGGCGAAAATGATCAAGGAACGGATTCCAGTTGGCGTATTCAATGACAATCGGATGATGATCGGGATGCGCGTCGTTGTATTGTTTGACGGCGTTCATCATTTGAAAACGGAGCGCTGTTTTTCCGGCTCCTTTTTCGCCGAAAATAATCGCGGTATCCGGTTTGGCCGGCTTTCCATACAATTTATCCCACGCCGGATGAAACGTCGTGCCGATACAATGCTCCTGAAAAACCTGATCTTTCTGCGCGTCTTCTTCCGAAAACGGGTTGCCTTCAATACCAAAATGCTCAAAATAGTCACGAAGTTTCATTGTTTACCGTCCTAAAGAAAAAAGCGTGTGGATTGAGTTTGCGTTTACATAAATTTCCAGCTTACAGTTGATTATAGTATTATGGTCTCATCTTTTCAAAGAATTTCCTGATTATTTCGATTTTTTGGGGCAATATTCCTTGAGTTTGTATTTGTTTTGAGGACAAAAGGGACTTGAGGGATACTGGGAACTTCCTGATTATCTCGTTTTTGGGAGGATAATATTTGAAAACGCCATAGAAAACGAGGGCGTCAGTTGCCCAAGCCCAATAAATCCGCACTGGTCAACTGCCTCGTTACCCGAACGACTTTACCATGACAACCCTTATTTATCAAGCTTCCCTTATTAGCCAACAAAGCTCCCAAACTCGCCTTTATGCCTTTATTTTTTAGATCATGGGTTGTTATCAAAATTAAACGAAAAATAAAGGGAATACGAACGCATGTTGGGGGTTTTGTGGGCTACTAAGGGAATTTTATAAACTCATGTTACGCAGATACTCAAAAATCAAAAAACGCCCTCTCAAAGTCCCAAGAGTCCCTCGTATTCCTTCGAGCGAGCGCCAGAAACCGGAAATTTAACGTCGCGAACGTAAAATTTGGCGTCATAAACCGAAATGTCGGCGTCGGCAACCGAGTTTCCGGCGCCGCAACGCGAATTATTGAAGTCAATAACCGAATTATTGAAGCCAATAAATGAATTATTGAAGCCAATAACCGAATTATTGAAGCCAATAAATGAATTATTGAAGCCAATAACCGAATTATTGAAGCCAATAACCGAATTATTGAAGCCAATAACCGGATTATTGAAGCCAATAAATGAATTATTGAAGCCAATAA